>CAYMXK010000020.1:8862-22753 GCA_964393915.1 uncultured Prolixibacteraceae bacterium | reverse complement strand
GAAGATCATTTCTGAAAACTATTTTTATTCCGGCTTGTTATATCCTTAATAATTAATAATGTAATGAGATGAAATGTAACGTAGGAAGAACTGACAGGATTATACGGATAATTTTAGGATTGGGAATTGCTTTACTTGGTGTTGTTTTTGACAGCTGGTGGGGACTAATCGGAATTGTTCCTCTGGTAACAGGCATATTTGCCTTTTGCCCGTCTTATCTCCCTTTCAATATAAATACGGGAGCCTGATCAGGCTATTATCAGCCACCCCCGCCTTACATGTTTTTCACCTTGTACCGGTTTTTTAAATCTGAGCCGGGATTATTACAATATTATACACTCGGCAATGCTGATCCTGGCATCATTGTTAACCGTAGCTTGCCAAACCAGGGATCCTGCTCTCATCTCAGGCTTATCGATTTTGAGGGCAAAGAACTTAACATCTATGCTTCAGAAGTGAAAGTTCCTGCCAATTCAAGTACCCTGGTGTCAATAGTAAGTAAAAAAATTAAAAAGTAAAAAATTAAAAAGTAAATATTTTATAAACTGATTTATGTCATTTTAAAATAGTATTTTATTTATTTTAAAGTATCGACAAGTAATTAAAGTTCGTATCTTTGGAACACTTCACGTCAGATACAGATCTGACATTGTGTGTTTGGGGGTTAACATTTGAAAAAGGGGAGCTATTGAGCTCCCTTTTTTATTGTAATCACTGCGCCTTCATTATTCTGAATATGGGATAAACCTCAAGCTATACTCTTTGGCTGACGGCATGACCCTGTATTGTGCCAATTGACGACGCGCGGTTTCACCCGCACCGGTACTTAAAACAGCCGCTTCCGTTTCACAAGGTAGGTAAACAACACGTGTTTAAAGTCCTCGTTGATATCGGCTTCGGCCAGATCAATCATATACTGACCGCATTTCACCTTCAGCTCGTTAAAATAGTTGTTCATGCTTTCCACATAACTGCTTTTGATCTCCCATGGATTGAGCTTTACGGACTGCCCTGTTTCAAGATCGATAAACCGGTGAGGCTTGTTGCTGTATTGAAAATTGCGCTCCTGCTTGTGGTCGGTAACATGGAAAAGCAGCACTTCGTGTTTGTTGTAGCGCAGGTGCTGAAGCGCAGAAAAGAGCTCTTCTGTCTTTTCATTATCGAGCATGTCGCTGAAGATGACTACCAATGATCTTTTATGAATGTTCTCGGCAATCTGGTGAAGCACTGCTGTGGTATTTGTATTTTTTCGGAGTTGCGCGCTTTCCGGCTGCAACAGTTCCGAGAGTTTTCCCATCATCACTTCTGCATGAACCGGAGAAAGGCGGGGTTGTGAATGGAATTCAATTTCGTCGGAGAATAATGTAAGCCCTACTGCGTCGCGTTGGTGCCGGAGCAGATAGATCAGTGCTGCTGCTGTATATACCGAAAATGCCAGCTTATTGAAGAGTCGTTTGGATCCTTTTGAGTAGGGAAATAGCATGGAGGAGGAGGTGTCGATCACCAATTGGCATCGCAGATTGGTTTCCTCTTCGTATTGCTTGACGTATAACCTGTCGGTACGGGCATACAGTTTCCAGTCGATCGTCTTTGTGGATTCTCCCTGGTTATATAGACGGTGTTCGGCAAATTCTACCGAAAATCCGTGAAAAGGGCTGCGGTGAAGACCGGTAATAAATCCTTCCACCACTTCACGGGCGATGAGATCGAGGTTGTCGAACTCCTGAAATTGCTGTATATCGATTAAATTTTTCACAAAAAACACACGGTTTAAACCTCAAAAATAGCATTTTTCAATGGTTTCAAACCGTGTGTCAATAAAAGAATGGGGAATAAGGCTCCTCTGTCTACAACAAAGCGTTGAGTTTGTTTACCAATACCTGTTTCGGACATGCGCCCACTTGTTTGTCAGCTACCTGTCCGTTTTTCACAAACAATACCGTCGGAATGTTGCGGATACCGAACTTTGCTGCCACTCCCGGATTGGAATCAACATCAACTTTTCCTATCACTGCTTTTCCGTCGTACTCTTTCGCCATTTCTTCCACAAAAGGGGCAATCATGCGGCAAGGACCGCACCAAACGGCCCAAAAATCGATTAATACGGGCTTATCCGATTGCATTACAAGCTCTTCGAAGTTCCCGTCGGTAATTTCTAATGCCATATATGTAATTATTAAATATTTAAAGATGTTTGATCGTACAAAAATAGTCAATTGATCCGAAATATGATTTCGGGATGCTCATCAAAAAAGTTGAGCAGTTCGTTGTCCATGGTTATTTTCGTATTACGTGAAAACAACTGAATGCTCCGATTGGTTTCCGGATCATATACATTAAATTTCAGCAGTGCACTCCCCTTATGTTCGCGGGCAAGTTTTTCCAGCTGGTTGATGATGGATTGGTTGATTAACCAGAGTGGCATTGTGAGGGTTACTGTTTTTACATGGTTGCGTCTCACTTCCGACAACAGTTCCATATTTGTCACCCGGAATTCGAGGGCTTCCGAGTTGTATCTTTTCTGCACTTTGCCCCTTACCAGCACAAAAAGTCCGGGTTTGCAATACTTGCCGAATTCCACGTAATCCTGTTTGAAAAAGAACAGCTGCATTGAATCGGTGTAATCCGACAGGGTGAGCTTGCTATAGGGGGTTCCGGCTTTCGAAATGCTTTCGGTGGCTTCCGTTACCATACCTGCGAAGGTTAGTTCCCTCTCTTTAAATTTTTCTATTTGCTCGTTAAGGTCTTTTAGGCCAACTCCTTTGGTGCAGAAGTTATCTATTTCGAGGCGGTAGTCATCCAGCGGATGGGCGGTGAGATACACCCCGATCAGACTCTTTTCCTTTTCAAGCAGGATTAGTTTTGGCCATTCCTCCACCGGTGGGAGATCGGGCTTTTTCACCACCTGCTGACCTCCAAAATCGCCAAACAGGCTTTGTTGCATCGAGTTGGATTCCGATTGGATCTTTACACCGTATCTGATTAGTTTTTCGATAAAAGTAGTGGCGTCGTTCTCATTTTCCCCTGAGAAAAACTGTCGTCTGTTGATGTTCCCAAAACTCTCGAATGCACCTGCCATGGCCATGGCTTCCAGGTTTTTCTTGTTCACCGTTTGCAGGTTTACCCTTTCAGAGAAGTCAAAAATATCGGTAAATTCTCCCCCTTTATTCCGGGCATTGATGATTTCCTGCACTGCACCTTCTCCCACTCCCTTCACTGCGGCCATGCCAAAGCGAATGTCTCCTTTCCTGTTGACCATAAATTTCACAAAACTTTCGTTGACATCGGGTCCCAGAACATTGAGTTTCATGCGCTTGCATTCCTGCATAAATTTTGTGATCTCGGTAATATGGCTTAGGTTCCGGCTAAGGTTGGCTGCCATAAATTCGGCAGGATAATGGGCTTTAAGGTAGCCTGTCTGGTAGGCCACATAGGCATAGCACACCGAGTGTGATTTATTGAAGGCATAGGATGCGAATGCCTCCCAGTCTTTCCAAATCTTCTCGATTACGTCGTCGGGTCTTTTTTTTACTTCTTCACATTCACTGATAAATTGCGGATTCCCCTTACAACCGCTTACAAACTTCTGCTTGAGTTCTCTCATCAGAGATTCAATTTTTTTACCCATCGCTTTCCGCAGGGTGTCCGAATCGCCACGTGTAAAATTGGCCAGAAGGCGTGAAAGCAGCATCACCTGCTCCTGGAAAACGGTGATACCGTATGTTTCACTGAGGTACTTTTCCATCATGGGGAGGTCGTATTCCACCTTTTTCCGGCCATGTTTCCGGGAGATATATTCGGGGATATAGTCCATCGGCCCGGGGCGGTAAAGGGCGTTCATCGCCACCAGGTCTTCGAACCGGTTGGGTTTGAGATCGCGCAGGTGTTTCTTCATTCCCTCCGATTCAAACTGAAAAATGGCAGTAGTCTCCCCTCTGCTGAACATTTCATAGGTTGGCATATCATCAAACGGAATGGCATCAATGTCGATATTGATACCTCGTGAAAGTTTGATATTATCGAGGGTTTCCTTTATAATTGAGAGGGTTTTCAGTCCCAGAAAGTCCATTTTAAGGAGTCCTATGCTCTCCACAAACCGGCCGTCATATTGTGTGGTAGGCAGGCTGTCGTCTTTGCTGGGCATCAGGGGTATATGGTCGGTAAGCGGATTGCGGCTGATGATGATGCCACAGGCATGCACCCCGGTCTGGCGCACCGATCCTTCCAGAATTTCTGCAAAACGGAGGGTTTTCGCGATCAGTGGGTTGGGCGATTCTCGTTCTCTTTTTAGTTCCAGGCTTTCCTGAAAGGCTTTTTTGAAAGTCATTTTCGGAGCTTCCGGAACCAGTTTGGCCAGTCTGTCGGCTTCAGATAACGGTAGCTTTAATACGCGGGCTACATCGCGGATGGCCAGTTTGGTAGCCATGGTACCGAAAGTACAAATGTGGGCTACCTTGTCTTTGCCATATTTATTCACCACCCAGTCGAGCACCATTTGCCTGCCGTCATCATCGAAGTCAATATCCACATCAGGGAGTGATACCCTGTCAGGATTCAGAAACCGTTCAAACAGCAAGTTGTATTTGATGGGGTCAATATTGGTAATCCCGGTGCAGTAGGATACGGCGGCACCTGCTGCCGAACCGCGGCCCGGGCCTACGAGAACACCCATGCGCCTGGCCGCATTGATGAAATCGGCTGTAATCAGGAAATATCCCGGGAAACCCATGGTTTTGATGACATCCAACTCGAAATCGAGGCGGGTGGAAACATGTTCTGGAACCGGATCTCCATATTTGGTTAATGCCCCCTGGTAGGTGATATGCCGCAGATAATCGGCTTCAAATTTAATCCTTGCCACTTTTTCAAAACCACCAAGACGGGTATACACCTCTTCGCTAAACTCAGTCATGAGTTCACTTTCGGTGAGTTTTCCCCTGAATTCCAATTCATTGCCGAATTCATCGGGAATGGGGAAAACCGGCATGATCGGGTCATTGTCGAGCCTGTAATCTTCGATTTTTGCTACAACTTCAGCCGTATTGGCAATCGCTTCCGGAACATCGGCAAACAAGGCGTTCATTTCGGCCTGGGTTTTAAACCATTCCTGTTTGGTATAGCGCATCCTGTTGGGGTCGTCGAGGTCCTTGCCAGTATTGAGACAGATAAGCAGATCGTGGGCATCGGCATCCTCTGCATTGATAAAATGAATATCATTGGTGGCAATAAGCTTGACGTTTAATTTCCGGGCCAGCCTGACCAGCTGTTCATTCACGATCACCTGCTTATTATATACCTCCTCACGAAGCTGCGGAATCTCAGAGGGATGGCGCATCAGTTCAAGGTAGAAATCCTCTCCGAAGAGATTCTTATACCAGGTAATAACTTCCTCAGCCTCTGGCAGCCTTGATTCGTAGATCAGTGAAGCAATTTCTCCACCGAGGCATGCCGATGAGGCAATTAATCCTTCGGAATATTTTTCCAGCAGTTTCTTGTCGATGCGGGGCTTGTAATAGAACCCATCGATATTGGCAATTGAAATTAGTTTTACAAGGTTGTGGTAGCCGGTAAGGGTTTTAGCAAGAAGAATGAGGTGGTCACCCGACCTGTCTTCCTTTCCTGTTTTATCTTCTTTTGAGCGGGAGGCGACATATGTTTCGCATCCAAGAATTGCTTTCAGGCCCGATCTCTTGCAGGCATTATGAAACTCCTTGATACCCAGCATATTTCCATGATCGGTAAGTGCGAGGGCGTTCATGCCGTCAGATTTGGCTTTCTGAACCAGTCCGTTGATACTGGCTGCCCCATCGAGAATGGAGTACTGTGAGTGAACGTGTAAATGTGTAAATGGTATCATTGTGGATTGTCTGCGTAAGTTTCGTTCTCCAAAAGTAACCCAATTTTAAATTAACGGAGGTGGCAGCATTGAAAGGTTATTAACAACCGGGTGGAAATTGTTAAGGAGGAAGATATCATCAGGTCAACCGGGGAGATGAACTTAAGGCCTTTGATTAAAAGATAACAAAAAACCCGGCGAACCGGGTTTTATATTTTATCTGAGTTTAATTTCAGCGGCAACCGTGTCTCTTATTTCCTTAAATTCCTCAGCTGAAAACTTCTTTTTATTGCTGAAGTTCAGCAAGTCAGCTTCAGATTGCATAGGTACCAGATGTATGTGGGCATGGGGTACTTCGAGGCCGAGCACCATTGTTCCCACCTTCTGACAGGGAATAGCCTTTTTCAAACCAATGGCCACTTTCCGGGCAAACTCATTCAGACCTGCATAGGTTTCCTTGTCAAGGTCGAAGATATAATCCACCTCTTTTTTCGGAATAACCAAAGTATGCCCTTTGGCTACCGGGAATATATCCAGGAAAGCCAGGAAATCATCATTCTCCGCAACTTTCCAGGCTGGTATTTCCCCATTGATGATTTTTGTGAAAATAGTTGCCATAGTTACCAGTTATCAGATGGAAATATCAATTATTTCAAAAGGGATTATACCCGATGGCACTTTGATGTCCACGATGTCACCCACTTTTTTACCCATGAGTCCTTTTGCAATCGGTGTACTTACCGATAGCTTGGCTTCCTTGAGGTTGGCTTCCGTTTCAGGAACAATGGTGTAAACCATGATTGAATTGTTCTTCTTGTTCTTTATGGTTACCTTGTTAAGGATCTGAACGTGGCTTGTGTCGATCTTTGACTGGTCGATAATTCGGGCATTGGCAATTTTAGACTGGATCTGTGCGATTTTTGCCTCCAGCATTCCCTGTGCATCCTTTGCCGCATCATATTCGGCATTTTCCGATATGTCACCCTTATCAATAGCTTCTCCGATTTGCTTTGAAATCTTAGGGCGCTCAACATTTGCAAGGAACTCCAGCTCCTCGCGCAATTTGCGTAATCCCTCTTCAGTGAGATAGGTAATTTTTGTCATACCTTTTCCTCCAATATTTTGATATACTACATAAAAAATAGAAAGAATCCCGGTAACAGGACTCTTCCTGTGTGCAAAATTAGTTAATTTCCTGAATAAAAAAAGTGCTGATTAAAAATTTAAATCCTGATTTTCAGTTATTAAAAATACTTTGGATTAATAATTTCCGAATAAATTACGGCCTTTCTGAGTGTGAAATCTTCAAGTATGGGTTCACTCTCCACAACATCTAAAGACAGTGCCTCTTCTGCCTGTTTGGAATGGGAATACTTCATAATCTCATCCAAACGGACTGATGCCTCATCCTGGTCAAAATAGCTTCCTGATTTGTTTTCAGCCTTTGCTTTCCTTGATGCGGCTGTGGTGACTTTTGACATTTCCCGGGCGGTTCTTTGTCTTAACGGTTCCCTTATTACAACGGGTTCCCTGGTTAGAACAGGCTCACTGGTTTGCTCCGGTTCAGTATAAGGCTTGCCTCCCTGCAGGATCTCCTCCCAGAAATCGGGTTCGTCTTCGCTGGTTGGCGGAGCCTGTTGCTTCTTTTTCTTCGACTGGTTGATTGCTGCCACAACGGTTAGCACCAGCGTCAGTATAATAATGATAACATCATCCATTGTTGCGGTATTTTTTTTATGAGGTAATAAAAGCCTAACTTTGCTGTTAAAGGTTTAAAATTACTAAATTATTTTATCTAAATGCGTAAAACAGTCCGGATTTTACTTTTATGGTTAGTTGGCGCCACTCTTTTCATGGCCTGCGACAAGGAAAAACACAGGGTTATACCCTATGTTCCGGTATACCTGACCATCAACCTGAATATCGTCAACGAGCTGATGGTGCCGGGCAATTCTGTCTTTTTTGGCGCACAGGGCTACGGAGGCATAGTGATTTATTGTTTTGAACCTGGAAATATCTACTATGCATACGACGGTGCATGTACACATGAAATCAGCAACACCTGCCGGGTTAAAAATGAGGGAATACTTGCAACCTGTCAGTGTTGTGAATCTCAGTTTTTACTTATGGGGGAGGCATATCCTTCAAAAGGACCTGCCACCTTCCCCTTGCAGCAATACCAGACCTCACTTGCGGGGAACACCCTCAGGGTGTATAATTGATACTCCTGCTTTAAACCGGAGCTGTTTCCAGTCCCACTATCTGCAGCTTCAAACGCTAAAGATTTTCTCAGGACTTTTACTCGCCTAAGCTACCCCTGTGCGCTGAAAAATCAATACCTGTAATGATCCGGCTTGTAAGGACCGTCTTTGGGTATGCCAATGTATTTTGACTGATCGTCGCTCAGGATGGTAAGCCTCACGCCGAGCTGTTCGAGGTGAAGTCTTGCAACTTCCTCGTCAAGCTTTTTGGGAAGCCGGTAAACATCAATCGCGTATTCGTTCTCCCACAGGTCAATCTGCGCCAGTGTTTGATTCGTGAAAGAGTTACTCATTACAAATGATGGATGTCCGGTTGCACAGCCAAGGTTGACAAGACGGCCTTCTGCTAACATATAGATGGCATGTCCGTCTTCAAAAGTATACTTATCAACCTGTGGTTTTATATTCAGCTTGGTTACTCCCTTCATTTTTTCAAGACGGGATACCTGAATTTCATTATCGAAGTGACCGATGTTGCAGACAATTGCCTGGTCTCTCATGCGCGACATATGATTCGCGGTAATGATATCGCGGTTTCCGGTTGCTGTTACAAAAATATTTCCTTCATCCAGGGCATCTTCCATGATTTTAACCTCAAAACCTTCCATAGCTGCCTGCAAAGCACATATGGGATCGATTTCGGTAACGATTACACGGGCACCGTAGCCACGCATTGAATGCGCACATCCTTTGCCCACATCTCCATAGCCGGCAACAACCACCACTTTCCCGGCAATCATAACGTCGGTTGCCCGTTTTATTCCATCGGCAAGTGATTCGCGGCAACCATACAGGTTATCGAATTTCGACTTGGTTACCGAATCGTTGACATTAATGGCAGGGAAAAGCAAACGGCCTTCCTCATGCATTTGGTATAACCGGTGCACACCGGTGGTGGTTTCTTCAGATACCCCTTTGACCTGAGGAACAACGGTGTGCCAGCGAATCGGGTTTTCGGCAAGCAGCTTTTTAAGCAGGGCATTAAGCTGAATTTCATCATCTCCATCTGCAGGGATGTCAAGAACAGATGCATCTTTTTCAGCAAAATATCCGCGGTGGATCATCAGGGTTGCATCGCCACCATCGTCAACGATAAGATGCGGACCCATGCCATCCCCGAAATCAAGTGCACGCTCAGTACACCACCAGTATTCCTCCAGGGTTTCACCTTTCCAGGCAAAAACCGGGATGCCAGCTTTTGCTATGGCGGCAGCTGCATGGTCCTGTGTGGAGAAGATATTGCAACTGGCCCATCTTACATCAGCACCTAATTCTGCAAGAGTTTCAATGAGCACAGCCGTCTGAACTGTCATATGCAGACTTCCCGTGATTCTCGATCCTTTCAATGGTTTGGAACTTCCATACCTTTGACGGAGCGACATGAGCCCCGGCATTTCCTTTTCTGCAATGTCTATTTCCTTTCGTCCGAATTCTGCAAGCGAGATGTCTGCAACTTTATATTCTACTTCTGATTTTACTGTTACTGTCATATTTTAAAAATTTTGCGCAAAAATATTAATTTTTTGATTTTAATCCTGACTTATGTTTCAATGAGAAATTTTCACCTGTTATACTTTCCTTTCAGCGAAAAGGAAACCGGATACTCATTTTGTCACAATTTAAACAAACTGCGTATACAAAATGTTCTATTTCATGAACCGGGTTCCTTCTTCATTTCGATGGAGACAATCTCAATTCCCCATATCAGAAAGGAATTTGATTCGCATAAGGCGTATCTGGTCGGCATTATAATCCTCTTCACCCAATTCTGCAATGGCTGTTTCGAGAGAATCGTTTTCAGCCTCGCGAAAATAATCGAAGATTTCCTCCTGGTATTCTTCATCCAGAATATCATTAATGTAGTAATCGATATTGATGCGGGTTCCTGAATTGACGATGGCTTCAATTTCCGAAAGCAGATCAGAGAATTCAATACCTTTGGAGTCGGCAATGTCTTCAAGAGAAATTTTCCTGTCGATATTCTGAATAATAGATACTTTGAGTTTTGATTTGTTGGCGACTGAACGGACAATCAGATCCTGAGGTCTCTCGATTTCGTTCTCATCCACATATTTTTTTATAAGTGCCACAAATTCCTTCCCGTAACGCTGGGCTTTTCCCTGTCCGACGCCCTGGATCTTCTGCAGTTCTTCGATGTCGATGGGATATTGGATCGACATATCAGCCAGTGATGGATCCTGGAAAATTACGTAAGGAGGCAGGTTAAGTCTCTTTGCGATCGATTTACGAAGGTCTCTGAGCATGTTGAACAGTTCAGGGTCACCTCCTGAACCGCCGGTAGGTGCGCCCGAACCGGAATCGTCCTCTTCGTCTTCATAGCGGTGATTTTTCACCAACTGAAATGGTTGAGGATTCTGCAGAAAGGTGTGACCTTCAGGGGTCATCTTCAGGATGCCATAATTCTCAATATCCTTGCTGATTAAGCCGGCTACCATCGACTGTCTGAATACTGCATTCCAGAAGTGTTCGTCATGGTCGTCCCCATTTCCAAAGGATTCGAGAGTGTCGTGCCTGAATGATTTTACCGCAGCTGTGGTTTTTCCGGTGAGAATATCGGCAATATGGTCGGCCTTGTATTTCTCCTTTACTTCGACAATGGCTTCGAGCATTCTTACAATCTCGTCCTGCGCCTCCAGATACTCCTTGGGATTGAGGCAATTGTCGCAGTTGCTGCAGTTTTCGTGTTCATACCTTTCTCCGAAATAATGAAGCAGTATGATTCGCCGGCATATGGCAGTTTCGGCATAAGATACGGTATCCAGCAGCAGTTGCCGACCGATTTCCTGTTCCGCCACCGGCTTGCCATGCATGAATTTTTCCAGCTTCTGGATGTCTTTGTAGCTGTAAAAAGTGATGCATTTTCCTTCTCCTCCGTCGCGACCAGCCCTGCCGGTCTCCTGGTAATAACCTTCGAGGCTCTTGGGAATGTCGTAATGGATTACAAAACGCACATCAGGTTTATCGATGCCCATTCCGAAAGCAATGGTGGCCACCATAACATCCACCTCTTCCATAAGGAATTTGTCCTGGTTGTTGGATCGGGTCTGGGCGTCCATGCCGGCATGGTACGGCAGTACTTTTATACCATTAATTTTAAGTGCTTCTGACAGTTCTTCTACTTTTTTCCGGCTCAGGCAATAAATAATCCCTGATTTGCCTGTATTCTCCTTAATAAATTTAATGATCTGGTTTTCGGGCTTCACCTTTGGCCTTACTTCATAATAAAGATTGGCCCGGTTAAAAGATGCCTTAAATACCCTGGCATCCAGGATTCCAAGGTTTTTCTGGATATCGTGCTGCACCTTTGCCGTGGCAGTAGCAGTTAATGCGACAACCGGTGCTTCACCAATTTCATGGATGATGGGACGGATTCGCCGGTATTCCGGCCTGAAATCGTGTCCCCATTCTGAAATACAATGTGCTTCATCAATAGCATAAAACGAAATATTGATGTTTTTGAGAAATTCAATGTTCTCCTCTTTGGTAAGCGATTCCGGTGCCACATAAAGGAGTTTGGTCCTCCCTCCGGTCACATCGTCCTTTACCTCCTGAATAGCTGCCTTGGTAAGCGATGAGTTGAGAAAATGTGCTACAGTATCTTCCGTAGATATACCCCGCATTGAATCTACCTGATTTTTCATCAGGGCGATCAGGGGGGATATCACAATTGCGGTACCATCCATAATCAGGGCGGGCAACTGGTATATCAGGGATTTACCTCCGCCTGTAGGCATTAATACAAAAGTATTGTTTCCGTCGAGGACGCTTCGCACAGCTGCCTCTTGTTCTCCTTTAAAACGATCGAACCCGAAATATTTCTGTAAATGATCTGTTAATGATAAAATTTCCGACATTTTAATATTTTTCAAATAGGCTAAATGGCCTTTAACTTCGTACCTAAAATTAAGCAAAGTTCATAAATGCACAAAAAATCGATGAAATTTTTACGCTATATTAAGAACTAATTGGTTTTAAGTTTCCCCAATAATTACAGTGTAGTGTATAAGTTTATTATTATCAAATATTTACGAAGATAATCTTTTTATACCCCAAAACAGGTATTATGGTATATTTTTCTGAAATGTAAGTAATATATAACCAATGCAAAGATTTTCAGATTTAGTAACAGTTCACATTCTTCTTAACGACTGCGTAAAACATCATACCGTGAGCTGTTATGGTTAAAAATTTGAAAAACCTGCTTTTTCTCCTCTATTGTGATTTGAAGACGCTTAATAAATCTGGATACCACAAAGAGGTATTAACTGGAAGTAGTTATATTTGTGGCGTTTTATCGGAGATTTATACAATAGTTGAATAGCGAAATTTTTTTAATATATGGCAGCTACTGAAGAAAATACAACTGGAAAAATCAAGCAGGCCGAGATGTCGTTTCTTGAACACCTGGAGGTGTTGAGGTGGCATATTATTCGTTCTGCTGTGGCTATTATGGCCATGGCAATTCTTGCATTTATTTTCAAGGATTTTATATTTAACACCATCATTTTTAAACCTAAGACTCCCGATTTCTGGACCAACCGCATGTTTGCCCAGCTAGGTGATTTTATTGGTTCTGAGGCAATCAAGATTAATTCCCAGGATCTCCAGCTTATCAGCATCAAAATGGCCGGGCAGTTTTTGACCCATATATGGACCGCAATTGTGGCAGGTTTCATAGTTGCCTCTCCGATTGTATTTTACGAGTTCTGGCGCTTTATCAAGCCTGCGTTGTACGATACCGAAAAGAAACATGCTTCAGGTGCTGTATTTTTTACTTCACTTCTATTTTCAACAGGAGTACTTTTCGGTTACTACCTTATCGTTCCCCTGTCTATTCATTTCCTTGGGTCTTACAGTATCAGCGGGGAGGTTACCAACCAGATCAACATTAATTCCTATATCAGCACAGTGGTAAGTATTTCGCTCGCATCGGGGGTAGTTTTTCTTTTACCTATTTTTGTCTACTTCCTGAGTAAAGTTGGCCTGCTTACCCCTTCCTTTATGAAGGAATACAGGCGCCACGCATATGTGGTGATGTTATTGTTGTCGGCCATCATCACTCCTCCTGATGTTTTCAGCCAGATAATGGTCTGTCTTCCATTGGTTTTTCTGTATGAAATTGGCATACTGATATCCAGAAGAATCGAAAAGAAACGAAACCTGGAGATGAATGCCTAGGATGGTGAATATATAATGTAAAAAGCATGATTTTACGGGCAGAAAATATTGTAAAAAAATACCGCAAGCGGACTGTCGTCAATGGAGTCAGCTTTCATGTAGAACAGGGCGAGATTGTTGGTTTGCTTGGCCCCAACGGTGCCGGAAAAACAACTTCCTTCTACATGATCGTAGGGCTTATTCAGCCCTTGTCGGGGAAGATCTTTATCGAAGAGGAAGAAATTACCAACCTGCCTGTATATAAGAGAGCTCAGAAAGGGATTGGCTATCTCGCGCAGGAAGCCTCGGTATTCCGCAATCTGAGCATTGAGGATAATCTCAGGGCGGTTCTGGAAATGACCACTTATACTTCTCAGTATCAGCAAGAGAAGCTGGAGACACTACTTACCGAGTTCGGGTTGCAGCATATCCGGAAAAGCAAAGGATACCAGTTGTCAGGGGGCGAACGCCGCCGTACTGAAATTGCACGTGCCCTTGCCATTGATCCCAAATTTATTCTCCTCGACGAACCTTTTGCCGGAGTAGATCCCATTGCGGTGGAAGATATTCAGCATATAGTTACCAAATTGAAGGAGAAAAATATCGGAGTTTTAAT
>CAYMXK010000020.1:0-8852 GCA_964393915.1 uncultured Prolixibacteraceae bacterium | reverse complement strand
ACCATAACGTACACGAAACCCTTACAATCACAGACCGTTCTTATCTTCTTTTCGAGGGGAGCATCCTCAAATCGGGAACTGCCGAAGAGCTGGCCAACGATGAAGTGGTTCGGAAGGTGTATCTGGGGCAGAATTTCACCCTGCGTTAATGGCCGGAATTTTTGGTAATTAGGAGCAGGAGTAGCTATTAAACGAAAAAAATAGCTACCTTTGCGCCGCAATTTGCGGACGTGGCGGAATTGGTAGACGCGCCAGACTTAGGATCTGGTGCCACACGGCGTGGGGGTTCGAGTCCCTTCGTCCGCACACATAACCGGCAGCCTGCCTGTTGATCAGGGAAGGAGGCCGTTTTTTTAATTTGTTGAAATAGAAAGTTTTAAAGGTAAAGTATGAAGATCAACAGGGAAAACATTGACAATGTAAATGCCACAATCAAAGTTGTAATCGAGAAGAGCGATTATGAAAAAAATGTGGCTGATAAACTTCGTGAGTATCGCCATCAGGTAGCTTTACCAGGTTTCCGTCCCGGAAAAGTACCGGCAGGCATTATCAATAAGCGTTTTGGCAAGGCCATCCTCGCCGAGGAGGTTAATCAGTTACTTTCACAAAATCTGACAAACTATCTACGCGACGAAAAAATTAACATTATCGGAGACCCGCTGCCTAATAGCGAATTGCAGCCTGCCCTTGATTTTGAGAAGGATCAGGATTTTGAGTTTGTTTTTGATGTCGCTATTTCTCCGGAGGTAAATCTTGCCCTCGATGAATCGCAAACCGTCGATTATTACCGGATTGTGGTCGATGAGAAAATGGTAGAAGAAAATGTTGATCAGATCAGGTCTCAGTTTGGTAAAAATGTGGATACCAACGAGGTAACCAGGGAAGCATACATTCGGGCCGACTTTGCTGAACTTGATGCCGAAGGCAATGAAGTGGAGAACGGTGTCCGGGCGGAAAACGTCCTTTTGGCGCTTGATCATATCAAGGACGAGGAAACACTTAACAGCCTGGTTGGAAAAACCATCGATGAAAAGGTGGTGTTTAACCCGGTTACGGCTATAGAAGACCGTCATGAAGTGGGACATATGCTTAATATCAGTCATGAAGCAGCAGAAGCCCTCGATAGCGATTTCAGCTGCACCATAAAATCAATACAGGTTTTTGAAAAGGCTGAGATAAATGAAGAGCTTTACCGTAACCTGTTCGGAGAAGATACCGATGTTACAACCGAAGAACAATTTCTGGAAAAACTAAAAGAGAATATAAGCACCAGTTTAGACAACAATTCTAAACAGCGGTTTGAGGTCGATGCAAAAAAAGCATTGATAGAAGCAGTGCCACTCGAACTGCCCGGGGCTTTCCTGAAGCGCTGGCTGAAAGAGACCAATAAAGATCTTACTGAACAAAAAATTGAAGAAGATTTCGATGACTTCAGCGATGACCTCAGATGGCAGCTTATTAAAAACTCCATTATCAATAACAACGAAATTCAGGTTAGTGAAGAAGAAACTTTGGATATGGCGAAAAGCATAGCCCTTTCGCAATACCAGCAATACGGCATTTACAGTGTTGCCGATGAGCATCTCGAAACTTTTGCCAACAGAATCCTTGAAAAGGAAGAAGACAGGGAACGGATTGTCCGTCGGATTTTTGAGATCAAAGTATTCGAACTGGTCAGGGAAAAAGTAAGCTTGCGTGAAAACCAGGTTACTGCCGACGAATTTAAAGCACTCTATAATTAATAGAGTTACAACAGCAGAATATATCCTGCTGCATTTTTATATAACTTTGCATGTCTGATTCATAAACCCCCGGATAGGGTGGAATGATGTATGTAAATTATTTTAAGGAGGTACAAAAATGAATTTTAACAACGATTTTCACAAATACGCAACCAAACATGCCGGAATAAGCAGTTTAACCATGCAAAGATATTCCTCGGCATATGGTTATTACATTTCGCCGACCATTATAGAGGAGCGACAGCTGAATGTAGCATCAATGGATGTATTTTCCCGTTTGATGATGGATCGTATCATCTTCCTGGGTGTTCCGATCGACGATACAGTAGCAAATATAATTCAGGCCCAGTTGCTGTTCCTCGAATCTACAGATCCGTCAAAGGATATTCAGGTTTACTTTAATACACCGGGTGGTTCAGTTCATGCCGGCCTGGGTATTTACGATACCATGCAGTATATCACCGCCAATATTGCCACTATTTGCACCGGGATGGCGGCTTCGATGGGAGCTATTCTTCTTACTGCCGGAACAAAAGGCAAACGCTCGGCGCTTAAACACTCCCGCATTATGATTCACCAACCCATGGGGGGGGCTTCAGGCCAGGCTTCTGATATTGAGATTACCGCCCGGGAAATCATAAAAATTAAAAAGGAATTGTACAAAATATTGTCTGACCATACCGGCAAATCTGTAGAGCAGGTCGAAAAGGATGCCGATCGTGATTATTGGATGACCTCCGAGGAAGCCGTAGAATATGGTATGATTGACGAAATTTTGCAAAGAAACGGAAAAGGCAAATGAGTTCAAAAGGCAAAATGGACAAATGCTCGTTCTGTGGGCGCGAAAAGAGGGATGTAAACTTACTGATAGCCGGTATCGACGGCCATATTTGTGATCGTTGTGCCGAACAGGCTCATTCTATCATTCTGGAAGAAATGAAAAAGGATGCTTCTTTTGATGTGGATGGATCAAAGTTGAATAAGCCTCTGCAGATCAAGGAGTTCCTCGATCAGTATGTGATCGGGCAGGACCAGGCCAAAAAGATTTTATCGGTTGCCGTATACAACCACTATAAAAGACTGGCTCAGCGTATTGATGATGATGAGACCGAGATCGAAAAATCGAATATTATCCTGGTTGGGGAAACCGGAACCGGGAAAACTTTGCTTGCCAGGACTATTGCCCGCATGTTGCATGTACCTTTTACCATTGTGGATGCTACTGTACTTACAGAGGCGGGCTATGTGGGAGAGGATATTGAAAGCCTGCTCACACGGTTGCTCCAGGCTGCCGATTACAATGTGGAGGCCGCTGAACGGGGTATTGTATTCATCGACGAAATTGATAAAATTGCCCGCAAAGGCGATAATCCATCCATAACCCGTGACGTTTCGGGAGAAGGTGTACAGCAGGGATTGCTGAAACTTCTCGAAGGATCCATTGTAAACGTGCCTCCGCAAGGGGGTCGCAAACATCCTGAGCAGAAGCTGATAGCCGTAAATACCAAAAATATCCTTTTCATTTGTGGCGGCGCCTTCGACGGTATCGAACGCAAAATTGCCCAAAGACTGAATACCAAAGTGATAGGTTATGGTGCTGCCAAAGAAGCAGACCGTATCGAACGCGAAAATCTTCTCCAGTATATTTCACCCCAGGATTTGCGCTCCTTCGGCATGATACCTGAAATTATCGGCCGTCTGCCCGTTCTGGCACACCTCGATCCCCTTAACCGGGCAACTCTAAGGAGGATTCTCACAGAGCCGAAAAACTCAATCATCAAGCAATATATCAAGCTTTTTGATCTGGATAATACTAAACTTGTTTTCGAAGAGAATGCACTTGAATATATTGTTGACAAAGCAGTTGAGTTTAAGCTTGGAGCCCGCGGATTGCGTTCAATTTGCGAAAGCATCATGATTGATGCCATGTTCCATTCTCCGTCTGAAAAAATTGAAAAACTGTCCATCGATCTGGATTATGCACAGGAGAAACTTGAAAGATCAAATATAAGCAGGCTTAAAGCCAGCTGAAAAAAAAAGCCGGAAGCAACTCTTCCGGCTTTTTTTTGAAATCTAATGCTCTAAGGTATTTTGTAAACCACAGAATTGATCATCATTCCGGCGCCGACCGAAGTGAAGATGATCACCTCTCCACTTTTAAACGCATATCCTTCCAGTTTATTTTTGGAAATCAGGTCGTAAAGTGTTGGTACAGTTGCAGACGATGAGTTGCCCAGTTTGTTTATGGTCATTGGCATTACACCCTCCGGAATTTCCTTTATTTTGTAGAGTTTAAAGACTCTTTCAAGAATTGCCTGGTCCATTTTCTCGTTGGCCTGATGGATAAGCACCATATTCACATCTTCCAGGGTTAATCCGGCAAGCTGCAGGCTTCTTTTTACCACCTTCGGTACATTGGTCAGTGCATACACATATACTTTATGGCCCTGCATCCTGATAAAAAGGTCCTTTCTTGGATACTCCGGATTCAGCGACGTGTCCATAACCAGAAAATCAGCATCCATGGCATCGGTTTGAATGGCGTGTGAAAGGATGCCTACCGGCTCTTCAGAAGATACCGCCTCAACGATTACGGCACCCGCTCCATCGGCAAAAATCATTGTATCACGGTCATACGGGTCTGAAACCCGGCTGGTGACATCGCTGCCTATTACCAACCCTCTTTGATATTGCCCCGATTTAATATACATATCGGCAACAATCAGGGCCTGAACCCAACCAGGACAGCCGGCAATGACATCATGGGCAAACATCTGGGGATTTTTCAGCCCCAGCTTCTGTTTGATGCGGGAGGCAACATAGGGTACCATGTATGATCTGTAATTGTCAGATGCCATATCTCCAAAATTGTGTGCCGCGATGATGAAGTCAAGGCTTTCCGGATCGATTCCCGATGATTCGATCGCTTCCTTGGCAGCAAGATAACCAAGATCCGAACTTTGCTGCTCAGGTTTGCTCCACCTGCGTTCATGAATATTGGTAATCTCACTGAATTTCTCAATAATCTCCGCATTGTCCTTGTCGAAAGGCTGGCGGCTTGCCGGATCAAAAAATTTATGGTCCAGGAAATGGTCATTGGCGATTATAACCGGGGGTATGTAACTCCCCGATCCGATTATTGTGGTTTGAATTTTCACTGCTATAAAAATTAAAATTGTCTCAACGTGAAATTTACGTTTTATATTTCTTTAATTCAAATTTTTCCCCATCAAATACTCCGTATGAAAAGGTCTTAATCCATTCCCCCAAAAGAATAAACCTTGTATTTTCATTCATTTCCAGGTTTGCCAGACGATGGCGGTGGCCAAAAATAAAATAGTCGAAATGTTCCTTTTCAAGCACCGACAGGGCAAACTCGTACATTCCCTCATTTTCGGCTTCAAAAGCAGGGCCGCTCACTTTTTTCGACAAACGGCTGTTCTTTGACCACCTGTGTGCAATACCTACTGCAAAATTAGGATGAAGCCGGGCGAATAACCATTGTAGTATACGACTTTTAAATATTTTCTTAAGCATTAGGTAACCTTTGTCGTTTTTATCGAGGCCATCTCCGTGCGCAAGGAAGAATTTTTTCCCCATCAGCTCGGTGGTATAATAATCACGGTGCACGGTAACGCCTGTTTCAAGCGGCAGGTAATCAAATACCCAGATATCATGGTTGCCGGTGAAAAAGTGAACAGGAATGCCACTATCGGTCATTTCTGCAATCCGGCCGAGCACCCGGGTATGACCTCGGGGCACAACCTTCCGGTATTCGAACCAGAAATCGAATATGTCGCCCATCAGAAATACAGCCGCAGCATCTGTGCTGATCTCCGATAACCAGTCTGCAAAGAGCCTCTCCCGCATGGTATTATCGGAAAGCGCCTGAGCTCCCAGGTGGACATCTGATACAAAATATAGCTTTTTTTTCTTCTCCAATATGAGACTGGTATTAAACGATCTGCCAATTAAAAATCATGTGTTGCGTCTTCCTGTTGATTCCGCAAGATTGAGGATTACTTCAAAAGATTTGAAAGTGTCCTGTCGAGGGCTGGTCCTGTCAGATTCTGACCGACAATTGATCCATCCTTATCTAAAAGATAGTTATAGGGTACCGATTGGATATTGTAATTCATGACAGCCTGAATACTGCCGTTCATGTCTCCTACATTTGTCCAGGTCAGCCTGTCGGCTTGTATGGCATTGATCCAGGGCTGACGGTCTTTGTCTACGCTTACCTGGAAAATTTCAAATCCTTTGTTCCGATATTTCTGGTATGCCTCAATGAGCATCGGATTGATTATCCGTGAATTTTGATCGAGTGCCGACCAGAAATGAAGAAGCACATATTTTCCTCTGAAAGATGAAAGGGCAATCTCATTTCCTTGTTGGTCGGGGAGTATAATTTCGGGACTGTTTGAGCCCGACTCATCGATAAACCTGCGCAAATTTTCATTTCTCTCCCGGGCAATTAATTGCAGGGTATTCTGATAGAGTGCTTTAACGTGTTCAGATTGGGGATAGAAGGAGTTTAGCGCTGAAGCTGCAATTCGCAATGCCTGCAGATCGCGGACAACATAGTTTTCATTGTCAAATTTTTGGTAAAGGGCGAGGACACTGGCCATCGAAAATGGATGATCAGATACGAAGGTGGTTGAAAAGTTAATCTGGTCTTCAACGATCTCCTCATAAGATCTGTCGAGTTGCATTTTTACTTCAGTAAAGTCCGACCTGTCGGAATAGAGCGTGTAGAGTGAAGTGATGGAATCCAGCCTCTGCTTGGTAGTATTCAGCCTGTCGTTAAGTTCCTGTACCAATATCGAACCGGGTGACCCCTCCACCATATATTCCCTGGCAAAATTAAGGGCATCGGCGTTAATTCTGACCACTTCGGCAGAATCGATAAGCAGGGTAATGAAATTATTTTCAGTCAGTTTCAGCAGAAAAAAAGTCGGAATGCTCACATGGTGCCGAAAGACAAATTCTCCGTCTTTATTGATTTTTACGGAATCAACAGGACGAAGACTCGCCACCATCAACTCTTCGAGGTAGACCATACGCCCTGAAGCATTCGTGATAACCCCGGTTATCTCTGATTTGCGCGGTTTATCACATCCTGCAAAAGCCAAAACAATAAGCCAAATAAAGATCGAATATCTCTTCTTCATTATTCTTTTTAATTAAAGCCGCTAAAATTAATAAAATCCGATAACCTTAAATAATCAGGGGCGAAGATAATTATTTTATATTTTTGACTTCAAGTTTTCAGAATTTTGAAAATATATAACGACTTACAACACTTTAAGTCTAAAAGACAGGTAGTTAACATTGGTACTTTCGATGGTGTCCATAAAGGACATCATCTGGTACTTGAACGGCTGAAGGAAATTGCACGGCAAACAGGAGGAGAAACGGTTGTATTTACATTTTACCCCCATCCCCGCCTGGTGTTGCAGCCCGATGAACACAATCTCCGGCTCCTTACCACGCTCGATGAGAAGGTGGAGTTGCTTCGGCTGGCCGGAATTCATCATCTTGTTGTGTATCCTTTTACCAGGGAGTTTGCAAAAAATTCCTATTCAGATTTTGTGAAAAAGGTACTGGTCGATGAGATAGAAACCGATAGCCTGGTGGTTGGTTATGACCACCGTTTTGGAAAAGACCGGGAAGGAGGGTACGAATATCTTCAGGAATGTGCCCAAAAGTATGGTTTCAGCATCGAAAAACTCGATGTTTTGCTGATGAATGAGGTTAACATCAGTTCTACAAGAATAAGAAATGCACTTGAATCGGGAGACATTGCCAAGGCAAATCTTTACCTGGGATACACTTACACTCTTCATGGCAGGGTGGTGGAAGGCCAAAAGCTGGGGCGTACCATCGGATTTCCTACGGCGAACATTGAATCATCAGATCTTTATAAACTAATCCCTGGTTATGGCGTTTACGCTGTGGAGGTTCAGATTCAGGAGAACATATATCAGGGGATGCTGAATATCGGCACCCGCCCAACGTTTAATCAGAACGCTGATAACAGAAGCATCGAAGTGAATATTTTTGATTTTAACGGTGAGCTGTATGGCAGGGAGGTAACTCTATTCTTTGTTGCCAAAATCAGGGACGAAAGGAAATTTGACGGCAAGGCTGCGCTTGTTGAACAATTGTTTGCTGACAAGGAAGACGCCCTGCGTTTATTAGGTGAATACCAGCTGAAAAGAGGGAAATAGGATTTCAGGCATCGACAATTAACAACTGGTCTTTCAACCGTTCGTCCTTATCAGGTCGCAGGAAACCGGTAAATGGTCACTGTAAGGCACATCGAAGGTCCTGAAATTATAACTTCTGAAAATGGGACTATGTAATATATAATCAATTCTGAAGGAAGGTAATTTGCCTATATAGGTCTTACCGATCCCCTCTCCTGATTCCACAAAGGAATCTTTTAAATTTCCTCTCACTTTTTGGTAGGCATAAGATGCAGGTGTGTCATTAAAATCACCACAGACGATTACCTGATAGGGAGATTCCTTAATTCTCTGTCTGATCAGCCTTGCCTGTATTGATCGCATTATGATGGCATTGCGATATTTTGATCCAAGTTCCCGGGCTTCCCGCAAATCCTCTTCGCTGCTTATGCCAGGCGATTCAATTATGCGGTATTTATCCGGATTTATGAGGTACGACTGAAGATGCACATTAAAAACCCGGAGTGTATCTTTATCTGTCACGATATCGGTGACTATGGCAATATTACCCGACTTTTCGAACCGGATTTCCTGCATGTTGATTATCGGGAACCGTGTCATGGTAACCGATCCCCCGGTGCTGCTGGACCGCGCGTACTGATAATGCTTGATGGACGGGAATTCGTTCCGGGTTGCTTCGAGGTTAAACACATTGTTGGTCCTTAGCTTAACCTCCTGCAGACAAATTATATCCGGCTGTTTCTCCATCAGAAAGCTTTTGATAAGTTCTGCCAGTTCACGCGACGGATTAGTACCCGTACCCCGGAAGTGCCTTACATTATAGGTCAGGACCTTAATACCGGTCTCACCGGTTTCTTTCCCATCGAGCTGCACGAACCGGTTCAAAACGCCAAAGCCAGCG
>CAYMXK010000019.1:0-24391 GCA_964393915.1 uncultured Prolixibacteraceae bacterium | reverse complement strand
AAAGTAGATATCGTATATAATGAGTTTGTTAATGCAGCATTGCAAAATCCTGTAATTGTGGATTATTTGCCTGTTGCGGTTCCCAAGGGGAACCCTGGTCAGGATATCGCCGAACTTACCATTTATGAACCCTCAAAACTGGATATTGCCAGGGAATTGATTCCCCGCATGCTAAAGACCGAGTTTCATAAAGCCATGCTTGATTCGCATGCAGCCGAACATGGGGCCAGAATGACCGCCATGCACCTTGCCACCGATAATGCCACCGAGCTGATAAGTGAACTGACACTTCAATACAATAAGGCCCGCCAGGCTGCCATCACCAAGGAAATTCTCGAGATTACCGCAGGTGCTGAAGCTTTAAGAGGATAACCATCCCTCTCCGTTTTAAAAGTTACAGGTCATGTGTCTAATTCAACATATATATTCCTTATCTTTGGAGTATAGAAACTTTTAAAACAATTACAATGACAATTCTGATCATTCTCGGACTGCTGGTAATTCTTGTATTCATGATTATTGGCGTGTATAACCGCATGGTTAAGCTTCGCAACCATCGCCAAACGGCATTTGCTGATATTGATGTGCAGTTAAAACAACGGCACGATCTTATTCCCCAACTTGTGGAAGTGGTAAAAGGTTACGCCAGACATGAACGGGAACTCCTGATGCAGGTCACGGAAGCCCGCACTGCTGCGATGGGGGCCAATACCATCGATGAAAAAATTGTAGCAGAAGGAAGGCTTTCCACTGCGCTTCAGGGGCTTAAGGTGCAGGTTGAGGCGTATCCCGACCTGAAAGCCAACCAAAACTTCCTTCAATTACAGGAAGAGCTGAGCGACATTGAAAATAAACTGGCTGCTGCCCGGCGTTTTTTCAATGCTGCCACAACCGAATACAACAACAGTATCGAAACTTTTCCAGCCAACGCTTTGGCCGGTACATTCGGTTTTAAACGGGAAACCCTGTTCGATTTAGGCACCGAAAGAACGGAACTGAATAAGCCGCCGAAGATTAGCTTTTAATGGGAAGTAAGGCACTTCCCAATAATTTCCATCATAATTGATTCATTTATGGCATACGTTGGCATTCAGAAACAAATCAGCAGGAACAACCGGAATTCAGTTTTTTTGCTCATTGCTTTCCCTGCACTATTATTGGGCATTGTTTACCTGTTCCTGTATTTCACTACCCCTCCTGAATCTTCTGCAGAGGTTCAGTTTGGCCGTATTGCTCCCTGGGTGGTGGCCGCAACTGTAGTTTGGTTTTTAATCGCCTGGAAGTTTAATACTTCAATGATTAACTCCGCAACAGGTTCGCGGGCGCTTGAGCGAAAAGAGAATAAACGGGTTTATAATCTGGTGGAAAATCTTTGCATTGCAAGTGGCATGAGAATGCCGAAAATCAATGTGATTGAGGATGATTCGCTTAATGCTTTTGCCAGCGGAATAAGTAACAGTAATTATACGGTGTCTCTGTCAAGAGGAATCATTAATAAGCTTTCCGATGATGAGCTTGAGGCAGTAATTGCGCATGAACTTGCCCACATACGAAACCGTGATGTGCGTTTGCTGATTATTACCATCATCTTTGTGGGAATTTTTGCCTTTATTGCCAATATCGCTTTCAGGTCGCTCCTGTATGGCTCAATGGGAAGAAACCGCAGCAGCGGGAAAAATAATGCACCTGTTATGCTTATTGTAATTGTTTTATCTGCCGTCGCCTACCTTATTTCGCTGCTCTTGCGGTTCGGAATTTCACGGTCGCGCGAGTACATGGCTGATGCCGAAGCAGCAGAAATGACCCGAAAGCCCTGGGCACTGGCAGGGGCTTTGCGAAAGATTTCAGGTGATCCCCTTATTGAAGCGGTTAAAAATCCCGACGTTGCCCAGATGTTTATTGAAAATCCCCAACTTCCCGTTAAAAAGGGTTTTTCACTGGGAAGTATTTTTGCCACGCATCCGCCAATTGAAAAAAGAATTGCGGTGCTCGAGCAGTTTGCCTAGTTGCACTAATAGGTAAAACTACTCCCTCCCAAAAACTCCCTTAACAACGATGTGGGAGGTATCTCCGTGTCTTCCATTGGCTTGAAATAGGAGAGAAACTTCAGCAGCCTTGTAGATTCAGAATATTCTTCACGATTTTCGGTAACCGACTTTAACAGGGGCTCGGCATACTTTTTCAGTACAGCCAGTTCATATAAGGTGGCAGAATTAAACATCACATCGGCATTTTCCTGATAGGGGAAGATATTTTTCTCCTCTCCCCTTCGAACCAGGGGCCATCTCTTAATAGTATCCGCAGCAGAATAGCCCCGGTACTTACTGTCACGGATCATTCTTCTGATCAGCCGGTTGTCTGATGTGGAGATATGGGTATGCTCATCTACCGAAACCTGCGTGAGTGCAGACAGGAATATTTTATAGGTAAGTGCTTTATCTATATGAGGAAGTAATCCGGGATTTAGTCCGTGGATACCTTCAATGATCAAAATATTCCCTGGTTTCAACTGAAGTTTATGCCCGTTAAAATAGCGTTCCCCGTTAAGAAAATTGAATTTCGGAATTTCCACTTCCCGGCCTTCGAGCAATTCCAGAAGTTGAAAATTAAAAAAATCAATATCAATGGCCTCCAGTGCTTCGAAGTCAAATTCCCCATTCTCGTCACGGGGTGTATGATCCCGGTCTACAAAGTAATCGTCGAGAGAAATCTGGTGGGGCCATAATCCGTTAACCGCCAGTTGCACCCCAAGCCGTTTGCTGAAGGTGGTTTTACCTGAAGACGAAGGTCCCGCGACCAGGACAATGCTTACCTCATCGCGGCGGTGACTGATCAGGTTGGCAATTTCAGCCACCTTCTTTTCGTGAAGTGCCTCTGAAATCTTAATTATATCCCCGGCCTTTCCTTTCATTGTGAATCCGTTCAGTTCGGCAATCGTGGCTACCTGGAGAATCGCGGCCCAGTCTTTATGCTCCTGGTAAACGACGAAAAGCTTTTCCTGGCGCAATGAATCCTGTAGGGTTCTGTAATCCTCAGGATGCGGTACTTTCAGCAATAGACCTTCATAGTAAAGCTCCAGTCCGAAATTGGTGATATAACCGGTCGAAGGCAGTAAATGTCCATAGAAATAGTTCACCAGGCCATTCATTCTGTATACATAGCTGTAGAGCGTTCCCTGCTGCTCAAATAACCTGGCCTTGTTCACCAGTCCCTGTTCCCGCAGTAAGACAACAGCTTCCTGCGTGGGTAATCCGTTCTTTTCGAAAGGGTAATCTTTCCGGATAATCTCTTTCATTGATTGTTCAATGGCGAAAATGTCGGTTTTTGTCAGATCCCGGCCCATTCCTTTCATCTCAGCATAGTAGCCGTTGGATATTCCATGTTCAACACTCATGTTGGCTTCCGGGAAAAGCTCATTTACTGCCGCATAAAAAATAAATAGCAGTGAACGAATGTACATTCGCCTTCCGTCGGGATGGGTCATGTCAATAAATTCAATGGATTTTGATTTAACTACCGTAAATGACAACTCCTTCAGCTTATTGTTTACTAACGCTCCACAAACCCGGGTTTTTAATTTGATATCCTGGTCCCGTGCAATTTCTTCCAGGGTTATTCCCATCGGATAGAAACACTTGCGGCCGCTATTTTTGCATAAAATTTCTACTTGTTTCATAATTACGTGCAATTATCTTCTCAGATAAATTAGAGGTTAAAATTACTCATAAATTACAGGTTCGTCAAATTATTGCCACAGATTTAAAATGTAGCCACGAATGCACGAATGAAATATTGCCACAGATTCACAGAGGAAATTGTAGCCACGAATGCAAGAATGAAATGAAATATTGCCACAGATTCACAGATTAATTAAGGCCACGAATGCACAAATGAAATATTGCCACAGATTCACAGATTAATTAAGGCCACGAATGCCACGAAATGAAGTTAAAAGAATTATTGCCACAGATTCACAGATTAATGGTTGTTTATGGCCGTGAGGGAAATTCAGGAGCCTGACCAATTATCCCGCTGTGTTTCTGCCTGGTTCTGGCCGGTCAGCTCTTCCATAAGGTATTTTGCCGTGTAGGATCCTTTGGCATTGGCCACTTCTTCAGGAGTTCCGGTGCAGAGGATCTGACCACCGTCGTGGCCACCCTCCGGCCCAAGGTCAATGATGTGGTCGGCGGCCTTTATCACATCGAGGTTGTGCTCGATTACAATTACTGTATTGCCCTTATCAACCAGTTTACTGATCACCTCCAGAAGTACCCTGATGTCTTCAAAATGGAGTCCGGTTGTAGGTTCATCGAGAATATACAGTGTCTTCCCGGTATCGCGTTTGGATAGCTCCGCCGAAAGCTTTACCCGCTGGGATTCACCGCCTGAAAGGGTGGTAGAGGATTGTCCGAGGGTAATGTATCCAAGGCCCACCTCCTGCAGGGTTCTCAGTTTTTGTATGATAGCAGGAATGCTTTCGAAAAACTCCACCCCCTGATTGATGGTCATGTCAAGCACATCGGAGATGGATTTGCCTTTGTACCTTACTTCCAGCGTTTCCCGGTTGTACCTTTTGCCGTTGCATTTGTCGCAATGCACATAAACATCCGGGAGGAAGTTCATTTCGATAACTTTCATGCCGGCACCCTGGCACTCCTCGCATCTGCCGCCTTTTACATTGAAGGAGAATCTGCCGGGCAGGTAACCGCGTATCTTAGACTCTGGTAGCTGGGTGAAAAGGGTACGTATGTCACCAAATACCCCGGTATAGGTTACAGGATTAGAACGCGGGGTCCTGCCAATCGGTGACTGATCTACCTCCACTACCTTGTCGATGTGCTCGATTCCTTCAATTTTTTCGTAGGGGAGAGGATCGGCAACGGAGTTGTAAAAATGCTGACTGAGCAATGGCTGCAGGGTTTCATTGATGAGGGTTGATTTTCCACTTCCGGAGACGCCGGTAACACAAATCATTTTCCCGAGAGGAATTTCAAGATCGGCAGATTTAAGGTTGTTGCCTGTACATCCGTAAAGTTTAAGCCAGTGCCCGTTACCTTCCCGTCTTCGGTCAGGTACTTCAATGGACTTTCTTCCGGTGAGATAGTCAGCGGTTAGGGTATGGGTGTGCAACACCTCTTCCGGCGTTCCGGCCGCCACCACTTCTCCTCCGTGCCGTCCTGCATAAGGACCCATGTCAACCAGGTAGTCGGCATTCATCATCATCTCTTTGTCGTGCTCCACAACAATTACCGTGTTGCCGGTATCGCGGAGCTGCTTCAGGGCGCTGATCAGCCTTAGGTTATCGCGGTGGTGGAGCCCGATGCTCGGCTCGTCGAGAATGTACAGCACATTTACCAATTGTGAACCGATCTGGGTGGCGAGCCGGATGCGCTGCGATTCACCTCCCGATAAACTGCTGGCAGGCCGGTCAAGGGCCAGGTAGTTGAGCCCAACGTTCAGCAGGAATCCAAGCCGGTCACGTATTTCCTTGATAACCTCCCGCGCAATTTTCTGTTGCCGGTCGCTGATGCGGTCCTGTAAGCCATCGAACCAGTTGCCCAGTCCGGTAAGATCCATTTGCGCAAGGTCTGCAATATTCTTTCCATCTCTTCTGAACCAGAGCGATTCCTTCTTTAGCCTCATTCCATTGCATTCCGGACACGCAATGGTGCGAACAAACTGGTTGGCCCATTTCTGGGCCTTTTTCGAAGGATTGTCTTCGCGCTGGCTTTCAATGTATTTTACCAGTCCTTCGTATGTCATCATGTAATTGAGGCTGGATCCCAAAGGCGTATTTTTCAGTTGGATGCGCTCTGTGGTCCCATATAATAAAGCATCCAGTCCTTCATCGGATATATCTGCAACAGGTGTTTTCAGGTCGAAATCAAATTTTTCGCCCAGGGCTTCAATCTGCCACCATATCAGCGAATTTTTTTGAGGTCCCAATGGAGCTATGCCTCCTTTTCCGACACTTATGGTCCGGTCGGGAATGATCTTGTCCATATCGATCTCAGCAATCCGGCCAAGCCCATTGCATTTGTGGCAAGCACCCTGCGGGGAGTTGAACGAGAAATTGTGCGGTGCCGGCTCAGGGTATGAAATTCCTGTGGTGGGGCACATCAGCTGGCGGCTGTAATACTTGGCTTCACCCGAATCGTGATCCAGGATCATGATGATGCCATGCCCTTGTGCCATGGCGGTATGCACGCTGTCTTTCAGTCGTTTATCTGAAGCTTCATCCACTACAAGCTTGTCAACCACCATCTCAATAAAGTGATTTTTGTAACGGTTCACCTTAAAGCCATGAGTAAGTTCTATAAGTTCACCGTCTACCCGGGCATAGAGAAATCCCTTGCGACGCATCTGTTCAAACAATTCCCTGTAATGTCCTTTTCTTCCTTTTACCTGCGGAGCCAGCACATGAATGCGGCGTCCGACAAATTTTTCCTTGATGAGCTGCAGGATTTTCTCATCGGTGTATTTTACCATCTTTTCGCCGGTATTGTACGAAAAGGCTTCCGAAGCACGGGCATAGAGCAGACGCAGGAAGTCATATATCTCAGTAACCGTTCCAACTGTCGAACGTGGGTTTCGGCTGGTCACCTTCTGTTCGATGGAAATTACCGGACTCAGGCCGGTAATCTTATCCACATCGGGGCGCTCCATATTTCCCAGAAATGAACGGGCATAGGCAGAGAAGGTCTCAATATAGCGCCGCTGTCCTTCGGCATAAATGGTATCAAATGCCAGTGAGGATTTGCCGCTGCCGCTAAGGCCGGTTATGACGGTAAGCTTATTGCGGGGGATTTCCACGTCGATATCCTGGAGGTTATGTACACGTGCCCCCTGTACCACCACCTTGTCTTCCTCTTCGAATGCTGTTCCGGAGTCAAATTCCTGCGTCCCGGTAGGGTGAGTCTGCATAATAAATTTCAAATGATATTGTAAATAAGTCTAAACCTGAAAGTTTCGGAAAGGTTTTGGTTGCAAGGATATAATTTCAGACATATACGTTGAATAAGTAGGATTACCAGCGGTCAACACAGAAATCAGCCAATCGCTTCAACTGCCTTCTGAATCCGGCTGACCGTTTCCTCTTTGCCCAGCAATTCACAGATCCTGAACAGGTCGGGGCCCAGGTTGCCGCCCACCAGGCAAAGGCGTAGCGGATTCATTACACCACCAAAGTTCCACCCTTTTTCATTCATGAATTCAGAAAATTTCTCTTTAATCGTTGCGGCATCCCATTGATTGACGGTTTCAAACAAGCCCGCTATCGCCATCATTTCTGACGGTGTTTCAGCTTTCCATCTTTTGGAGATTGTTTTTTCATCGTATTCTGCGGGAGCTTCGAAGAAGTAATGGCCGTTGGTCCAGATGTCGGCCACAAAATCACAGCGATCCTGAATTTCTTCGATGATTGCCGCAACTTTCTGCGCGGGTAAGTCTAAATTCTTCTCCCGTAGAGTGGGCAAAAAGAGGGTAGCAAGTTCTGTTGCTGATTTTTGCTGAAGGTAAGTTCTGTTGAACCATTTTGCCTTCTCCGGATCGAAACGGGAACCTGATTTCACTACGCGTTCGAGGGAGAAGAGTCCGATCATCTCCGGCAGGGTGAATATTTCCTGTTCGGTACCGGGATTCCAGCCCAGGAGTGCCAACAGGTTGAGGAATGCTTCGGGGAAATAGCCGTCTTCGCGGTAACTGCGCAATATTTCACCTGTTTCAGGGTCCTGCCAGCGCAATGGAAATACCGGGAATCCCAGTTTGTCGCCGTCGCGCTTGCTCAGTTTGCCTTTGCCCTGAGGTTTAAGAATCAGAGGCAGGTGGGCGAAGCGGGGTTGGGTATCTTCCCATCCGAATGCACGGTAAAGCAGGATGTGCAGGGGCATAGAAGGCAGCCACTCCTCACCGCGGATCACATGGCTGATCTCCATCAGGTGATCATCAACCACATTGGCCAGGTGATAGGTGGGCATTCCATCCGACTTAAACAGTACTTTGTCATCCAATTCGCGGGTGTTGAACGTAACGTTTCCGCGGATAAGGTCCTCTTCGGTCACATCAAGGTTTTCGGGCATTTTGAAACGAATGGCGAAAGGTTCACCGCTTTCTTTGCGTGCACTAACCTCCCCGGCGCTGAGCGATAATGAATTACACAGCGACATGCGGGTGTGCTGGCTGTAGGAGAAAACCTGTCCGCTGGCTTCGGCTTCCGCCCTTAAGCGGTCGAGGTCTTCGGGTGTATCGAAGGCATAGTATGCCCATCCGCTTTCCAATAGCTGTTGCACGTACCCGGCATACAATTCTTTTCGTTCGCTTTGCCTGTAGGGGCCGTAACTTCCTCCAAAGCCTGGTCCTTCTACAGGAACAAGGCCACACCATTTTAGGCTTTCTACTATATATTCCTCAGCTCCAGGCACATAGCGGGTCTGGTCGGTATCCTCTATCCTAAGCAGGAAATCGCCGCCATGCTTTTTGGCAAACAGATAGTTAAAAAGGGCGGTGCGAACACCTCCCATATGGAGTGGGCCGGTTGGGCTGGGCGCAAAACGAACCCTTATTCTTCTTTCTGTCATTGTCAATTTCAATTTGGCGGCAAAGATATCAAAATATGAGCAACCGTTTAGCAGAATTGGATCGCAAAGAATGCTGCAAGTTTGTCGAAGCCACCTTGTTAAATAGAACTTACATAAATCGTTTCTTTCCCCGGCAAAAATGATTTTGAACTTGCTTGCAATTAATTACTTTTAACCCATTGGAATGATAATCAAATTAATTGTGAAGAAATGGCACGACCAAAAGGTATCAATAAGAAAAAAGAAGTAAAAAAATTGACGCCAACACGATTATTCGATAAACGGGAATGGTTGTTATTGGGTTTAATACTTGTTATTACCTTTATTGTTTTTGCCCCGGCAATTACGCATGATTTTGTTAACTGGGACGATGATGTAAACGTTACACAAAACCGGAACGTACAAAATCTTAATCAGGAAAGTATAGCGAATATGTTTACCACAACCGTTATTGGTGGATATACTCCCCTTACCACACTTACATTCGCTATTGAGCACCATTACTTTGGACTTAATCCAAAAGCATACCATACGAACAACATCATTCTCCATCTTATTTGTACCGCTCTGTTGTTTTTTATTATGAAAAAACTGGGAATGAGCCTTTTTGTAACAGTAATCGTTTCTCTCCTTTTTGGTATCCATCCCATGAGGGTTGAGTCGGTAGCCTGGGTTACCGAAAGGAAGGATATGCTTTTTACCCTTTTTTATTTTCTTGCAATCCTCTTATATATTGAATTCCGAAAAACTGGAAAGCATTGGCTGTACCTCAGTTCTCTCCTCTTTTTCGTCTTGTCGCTTTTATCCAAAATACAGGCAGTTTCCCTGCCTTTATCCCTGATGCTTATCGATTATTTTTCCGATAAGAAATTCCACATCAGCCAAATATGGAATAAAATCCCGTTTTTCATTTTGTCTCTGGCAACCGGCCTGGCCGGGATATATTTTCTCAAACAGGAAGGCAGTCTGGAAACAGGCACCATCCTTCCGATTTATCAACGGCTGTTTGTGGGAAGTTACTCCATGGCAGTATATGTTGTAAAGTCGATAATTCCATATGAAATGTCGGCCATTTATCCTTTCCCATCAAAGCTTTCAGCCATGCATTATTTGAGTCTGCCTGCGATAGTATTATTGGGTTATGGAATTTGGAAGATCAGAAAAGCCCGGTTTGAATTGGTTTTTGGTTCGCTGTTTTTCCTTGTCAATGTTATTTTCGTCCTTCAGGTGATCGGGGCGGGTCAGGGTTTTCTTGCCGACAGGTTTACCTACGTCGGGTACGCGGGATTATTTTTTACTTACGCCGTCTTATCCGAAAAATTGATCTTTGGAAAATGGAAAAATACTGTATATGTAATTGGAATAATCTGGATTGTTTCACTTGGTATAATAGCCCACAACAGGGTGAAAGTATGGGAAAATTCAGAAACTTTGTTTACAGACGTTATCAGTAAATATCCCCGTGTGGCAGTAGCCCACAACAACATGGGCCGTTTTTTCAGGGAAATAAACCAATACGACAAGGCAATTGCAGCTTATAATATAGCGATTGAAATAAACCCTGAAAGTTATAATACATATAGTAACAGGGGCAAAGCACTGTTTGACTTAGGCCGGGTAGATGAAGCATTACAGGATTTTAACCGATCCATTGAATTGAATGACAATTATGTTGAAGCGTTAAGTAACCGGGGAGCAGCCCATGCTGCAAAAAACAACTTCCAGGCAGCCCTTCCTGACCTGAACAAAGCACTCGACCTGGATCCCCAAAATCTCAATGCCCTTTCCAACCGTTCGCTCACCTTCTATTCTATGAATGAGTTTGAAAAGGCTGCCGGGGATATTACCACCTACCTCAAATTTAAACCTGATGATGCAGATATGCTCAATTTGCGTTCCCTTGCATTGAACCAGCTGGGCAGGGATATGGAGGCACTTACTGATATGAATCGTGCCATTGAACTGATGCCTTCGCAGGGTGTGTTCTGGCAGAACCGTTCCTACCTGTTCAATAAAATGGGAGACATGGCCAGTGCACTGCGCGATATAAGGCAGGCACAGGCGCTGGGCTTACAGGTTAACCCGGCGTATTTGCAGATGTTGCAACAAAATGCACAATGATCTGTTATCAATTTCCCTTAAAGATAAAGTGCAAATCACATTCAATAATTTTGTATTTTTGGATTTGAAAACAATCTTGAAAATATGGAAACAATTATAATAAGGCATACCAAAGGCAACAAATTAAAAATCATAAAACAATTGTTAAAAGAATTGGGCATTCATTTTGAAATTCATAAAGAACAGATCAGCCCTTATAATCAGGAATTTGTTGATATGGTTAAGAAATCTGCCCAGGCAGAAGGAGGAAAAGTTATTGATCCAAAAAATCTATGGGAAAATATAAAATAATCCTTAAGCCTATTGCCGAAAATCATCTATCAGCCCATAAAAATGCAGGGAATAAAGTTGCTCTCAGAAAAATTCAATCCATTTTTATGGAATTAGAAATTCATCCCTTCACAGGCACCGGTCAACCAGAACCATTGAGATATGAACTTACCGGATTTTGGTCGCGAAGAATTAATCAAAAAGACAGGTTGATTTATATGGCAGATGAAGAAAATAAAACTATATATATTCTATCTGCATTAGGACATTACGAGAATAATTGAACTTAAAAATAGTTGGCTATGTACGGAAAGATGAAGGAAGATCTCCAAAACACTTTAATTGAACTGAAAGAACAGGGTCTTTACAAGACCGAACGAATTATAACCTCAGCCCAGGGCGCTGAAATTACCCTGCAAACGGGCGAAACTGCCCTGAACTTTTGTGCCAACAACTATCTTGGTCTGGCCAGTCATCCCGAAATTGTGAAAGCTTCACAGGAAATCATGGACATCTGGGGTTTTGGGCTCTCCTCCGTGCGCTTTATCTGTGGGACACAGCAGATACACAAGGATCTGGAGCAAAAAGTTTCGGAATTCCTCGGCACCGAAGATACCATATTGTATTGTGCCGCTTTTGATGCCAATGGGGGCGTTTTTGAGCCCCTGCTTGGCGAAGATAGTGCCATTATTTCCGATGAACTTAACCATGCTTCCATTATCGACGGGGTTCGTTTGTGTAAGGCACAGCGCTTCCGCTACAAACACTCCAACATGGAGGAACTCGAAAAATGCCTTCAGGATGCACAGTCTGCGAAATACCGTATCGTAGTAACCGATGGTGTTTTTTCAATGGATGGCGATATTTGCAAGCTACCGGAAATTGTGGCCCTCTGCGAAAAATACGATTCCCTGGTGATGGTGGATGACTCTCATGCCACCGGCTATATCGGGGATACCGGGCGGGGTACTGCCGAGCACTTCGGAGTGATGGGCAAAATAGATATAATTACTACCACTTTCGGTAAGGCCATGGGTGGTGGCAACGGGGGTTGCACTTCCGGACGTGCCGGGATCATTGAGATGCTCCGGCAGCGTTCACGCCCTTACCTCTTCTCGAATACTCTTGCACCGGCAACAGTAGGGGCGACTATGAAAGCCATAGAAATGCTGAGCTCCGGATCTGATCTCCAGCACAGGGTAATGCACAATGCCCGGCGTTTCCGCAGCCAGATGGAAGCTGCCGGTTTCGACCTCGTCAAAGGCGATACTGCCATCGTTCCGGTGATGATTTACGACGAACCCATGGCTATCCGGTTTGCTGATGAGCTGCTGAAAGAGGGCGTTTACGTTATCGGATTTGTTTTTCCGGTAGTTCCAAGGGGAAAAGCCCGCATTCGTGTTCAGCTTTCCGCAGCTCATACATTTGAGCAGGTTGATCGGGCTGTGGCTGCCTTTATAAATGTGGGAAAGAAACTGGGATTGATCTGATCCGAATTTATACAACCTTAAAAAAGTCTTATCTATCGTTTTAAAAGGGATGGATAAGGCTTTTTTTATTTTTGTTCCCTCTATTTACAAATTAGGTCTGAGTCAAAATTTTTTAATTTTATCCTTGCTGCCGGCACAAAACAGGCTTTTCACTGTTATTACCATAAATGATAAACAATATGGAAACAAAAGTAATCAAGATAGCTGCCATTCCTCAATATGAGAGTTTGGTCGTTCTTCTGAGCGTCGACGAAAATTTTCCGGTCGTGCTCTCTTCTGAAGAGCAGTTGCTCTGGAAAAACCGTTCTGAAAAGAATGATCCGGTCTTAATCCAACGTCTGCCCCACATGCTGTTTCTGGTTAAGCCGGACCTCAGCAAGCCACACTTTCATGTTCTGGAAACTTACCGGAAGGCTGGCGCAAAATGGATGGAGACCGCTAAAACTGAAAAAATTAAGGAGTTAACCATTGCCGGTTTTTCAGAGGACACACATCTTCTGGCGTTTGCGGAAGGCTTTCTGATGGCGGGTTATACCTTTCATAAGTACAAAAAGGAAAAGGATGATTTTATGCCGGCGGTGCTGAATATTTTTCATGACGGAGTTTCTCAGGATCAACTCGATGAACTTGCCATTGTCATGAAAGCCGTTTGGTGGGCGCGTGACCTGGTCAATGAGCCTTTGTCGCACCTGACTGCCATCGGTCTTGCAGAGGAAATTCTGGCAAAAGGCGAGGAAGCCGGATTTTCGGTGGAAGTATTACACAAACAAAGAATTGAATCTCTGAAAATGGGTGGTCTGCTGGCTGTTAACAAAGGCAGTATTGATCCGCCCACATTTACTGTAATGGAGTGGAAACCGGAAAATGCAGTGAATAGCAAGCCCATCGTTTTTGCAGGGAAAGGTGTGGTGTATGATACTGGAGGGTTAAGTCTCAAGCCTACACCCAAATCGATGGACTATATGAAATGCGATATGGCCGGAGCGGCTGCCGTGGCTGCCACCATATACGCTGCTGCATTGTCAAAACTGCCGGTTCATATTGTCGGACTGGTACCGGCTACCGACAACCGACCCGATGGGAATGCCTATGTCCCTGGTGACATTATCACTATGTTCGATGGAACCACCGTTGAGGTAATGAATACGGATGCCGAAGGCCGGCTGTTGCTGGCCGATGCGCTGAGCTATGCCAAAAAGTACGACCCACTGCTCGCTGTCGACCTGGCCACCCTCACCGGAGCAGCCTCCATTATTGCCGGAAGCCAGGGCATTGTAGCCATGGGAAATTCTACTGAGTACCTGGAGAAACTGAAGGATACCGGGGAGGAGGTTTATGAACGCCTGGTGGAAATGCCTCTCTGGGAGGAGTTTGGGCAGTCGCTGAAATCAGATGTGGCCGACCTCAGCAATCTGGGTGCCCGCGAAGGGCAAACCATTGTGGCAGGTAAGTTTTTAGAACACTTTACAGATTACCCCTGGATTCACCTGGACATTGCCGGCACGGCCTGGCTCTTCGAAAAAGATGCCTGGCGTCCCAAGGGGGGCACCGGTAGTGGAATACGCCTGTTGTACAACTTTTTGAAAAAGTTTTAAATAAAAGCGTAAATTTGCCCGCAACGCATAAATAATAAATTAATCGGCCAAATTATGGTTTATAATCCAAAAATAAAAGTTGGTATTTCGCATGGCGATATAAACGGTATCAGCTACGAGGTAATCATGAAAACACTGCTCGACAGCAGGATCCTGGAGATGTGCACGCCCATCGTTTATGGGTCACCAAAAGTAGCCGCTTACCACCGCAAGGCACTCAACATCGAAAGTCTGACCTTTAACCATATCAGGGCGGCTTATGAGGCTTCACACAACCGCGCCAGCATTATTAACTGTATTGACGAAAATGTCAGGGTTGAGCTCGGAAAATCAACCGCTGAGGCCGGAGAATCTTCATTTATGGCTTTGGAGCGGGCGGTTGCCGACCTTAAAAAAGGGCAAATAGATGTGCTCATCACTGCACCCATAAATAAAGACAATATCCAGAGTGAAAAATTTAAGTTTCCGGGGCATACGGAGTATCTGGCACAACAATTCAACGCCCGTGATTTTGTAATGTTAATGGTTAGCCATAACCTCAAGGTGGGTGTTGTAACGGGGCATGTTCCGCTCTCGGAAGTCGCCGGACAAATTACAAGGGATAAAATATTATCAAAACTGCGGATTATTGCCCGCTCGCTTGTTCAGGATTTTGCCGTTACCAATCCACGGATAGCTGTGTTGGCACTGAACCCCCATGCCGGTGACAACGGACTGATCGGAGATGAGGAGCAAACCATTATAATGCCTGCACTAGATCAGGCCCGAAGTGAGGGCATTACCGCCCTGGGACCTTATCCTGCGGACGGTTTCTTTGGCTCGGGAGATTTTTCAAAGTTTGACGCCATCCTGGCAATGTATCATGATCAGGGGCTTATTCCGTTTAAGCTTTCCGCTTTTGAACAGGTTGTGAACTATACGGCCGGACTGCCTGTTATCCGGACTTCTCCGGATCACGGAACGGCTTATGATATTGCAGGTGAGGATAAAGCCTCCCCGGACTCATTCCGCGAGGCGCTCTACCTGGCCATTGATATTTTTAAGAACAGGACGATTTACAGGGAAATTTCCAAAGACCCCCTGAAGAAATTTGATATTAATGCCAACCAGGAAGATGAAAGCATTGATATTGCATCTGCAGACGACGAGACACTGCTGATCCCGTAACTTTATGGTTTTTATTATCTGACAGTTAGACAGAGTAATTTCCGGGAGAACAGGGCAATCCTGAAAAGCGATTAACAGATTTCAGATAAACGGTCAACTATGTACGAATTTATATCCGGCGAAGTAGCAGAACTTACACCAACCCAGGTGATTGTGCAGGCCGGTGGCGTGGGCTATGCCATCCATATATCCCTGAGTACCTATACCTTGCTTAACGGCAGACAACAGGCCAAAGTTTATACCCATCTGATTGTGCGGGAGGATGCCCATCTGTTATATGGGTTTGCCACACCCTCGGAGCGTGAGCTTTTCAGAAACCTGCTCTCAGTGAATGGAGTAGGCGCTGCTACTGCCTTGATGATGCTTTCCTCCCTGTCGCCCGAAGAGATAGCTTCCGCCATTTCAACCGACAATGTCCAACTCCTTAAATCCGTAAAAGGAATCGGGCTGAAAACTGCCCAGAGGATCATTATCGATCTCAAAGACAAGATGGGTAAAGTGGCACTGGCCGGACAAATTTTGGTTCCTTCGGACAATACCATACAGAATGAAGCGTTATCTGCTTTGGTAATGCTCGGTTTTGCCCGCAAGGATGCCGAGAAAACAGTTGCCGGAATACTAAAAGACCAACCGGGATTGAGCGTTGAAATTGTGATTAAACATGCACTTAAAAGGTTATAGTTACTGAATGAAATTTCGGATTTTTGTAAAAAATATACTTTTACTCACTGTTATTTTTACCCTTTTTTCACTGAGCGGAGGCTTGGGAACCGGGGCAGAAATTAATTTCAGGCCCTCTCAGCTGTTTATCAGTGAACCCGATGAGTTGGAAACAGCTTCACCGGATACTATTGTTGAACCCCTTCCATTTCCTTTTTCCGACCGTCCTGCTTACGGACAACCCTCACAGAGGGATACTTCGGGCCTTTTTTTGCGCCGACCCTCCAACCTTACCCGGCAGGTAGAATTTGATCCTGTTACCGGCAAATATATTTTTTATGAGCGGGTCGGAACCTTGAACTACCGGCTTCCTCAGGCCATGACACTGGAAGATTATATCGACTATGATTTCCAGAAATCGATCAGTGACTATTGGCGTTCCCGCAAGAATATCACAGACATGGAATACCAGGGTTCCTTTATTCCCCGTCTGACCATCGAAAGCGAAGCTTTCAACCGGATTTTCGGGGGGAATGTGATTGATATTAAGCCACAAGGATACGTAGAGGTAAGTTTCGGTTACCAGGTAAACTCCACCGAAAATCCGGCAATTCCTGAGAGATTGCGCAGGGTTCCTTCCTTCGATTTCGACCAGAAAATTCAGATGAATGTAATGGGACAGATCGGCACAAAAATGAATATGCGGGTGAATTACAATACTGAGGCGACTTTTGACTATGAAAACAAAATGAACCTGGAGTATACCGGAGAGGAGGATGAAATAATCAAGCGGATCGAAGCCGGTAACGTTTCACTGCCTTTAAATGGTTCACTTATTACCGGGGCATCCAATCTTTTTGGTGTAAAAACTGAAATGCAGTTCGGGAAGTTAAATGTAACGACGCTCTTTTCGCAACACAAAGGAGAGACCCGTACGGTTGAATCTGAAGGAGGTGCACAGGTCACCAACTTCGAAATTTCTGCGGTGGATTACGATGCCAACAGGCATTTCTTCCTTTCACAATATTTCAGGGATACCTACAACGAAGCTTTGCGAAATCTGCCAGTGATCCGGTCGGGAATCACCATCAACAAAATTGAAATCTGGGTTACCAACAAATCCAGCAACTTTACCGATTCCAGGAATATTATGGCCTTGCAGGATCTCGGCGAACATGAACCGCATATCTACAATACGATACCTGATTTTCAAAGAACTATAGGGCTTCCGTTTCCTCAGAATATTTACCCGGCGAACCAGGCCAACGCCATGTATGAGGCCATGACTACCACCTATTCGGGAATAAGAAGCATACAGAACGTCACGTCGGTAATGGCACAATTTGGTACCCAGTTTCAGGGCGGGCGCGATTTTGAAAAAATCGAACAGGCCCGGATGCTTAATCCTTCTGAGTACACCATCAATGAGCGGCTGGGATATATCTCCCTCAATACGGCACTTAATACTGATGAGGTGCTGGCAGTCGCCTTCAACTATACCGCCAACGGGCAGGTTTTCCAGGTGGGTGAATTCTCCACCGACGGGGTGGATGCACCGCAAACCCTCATTCTCAAACTGATAAAAGGAACCACTTTGTCGCCAGGGTTGCCAACATGGAACCTGATGATGAAAAACGTTTACAACCTGAACGCCTATCAGCTTACCAGTCAGGATTTTGTGATGAATATCATGTACATGAACGATTCCACGGGCACTTTCATTAATTACATTCCCGAAGGAAGACTTGACGGCAGGATATTGTTAAGCGTATTGAACCTCGATAAACTGAATAAACAGCTGGATCCTTATCCCGACGGAGTTTTCGACTATATTGAAGGGATAACGGTGCGGTCGGCAAATGCGAGGATCATTTTTCCCGTGCTCGAACCATTTGGACAGCACCTCGCCGATTCTATCCAGGATCAGGCATTGATCGACAAATATGTTTTCAGGGCGCTCTATGATTCTACACGGACTATTGCGGAGCAGGATGCAGAGCGCAATAAATTCAGGCTTGTGGGCAGTTATAAAGGGGCTTCAGGTTCAGACATTACACTTAACTCCTTTAATCTGACCCCCGGATCGGTCAGGGTAACTGCAGGAGGAAGGGAACTTGTGGAGAACGTTGATTACACGGTTGATTACACGCTGGGACGGGTCAGGGTTATCAATCCGGGGCTGCTGGAATCGGGAACCCCCATTCAGGTATCTACTGAAAGCCAGGACCTCTTTTCGATGCAGCGTAAAACCCTGTTGGGAACCCATGCCAATTATGCCTTCTCCGACAGGTTTAATCTTGGGGCAACCGCGCTCTATATGCAGGAACGCCCGCTGACCCAAAAGATTGATTACGGACAGGACCCGATTTCAAACCTGATTGTAGGCCTCGATACCCGTTTTTCTACTGAAAGCCGTTTTTTAACCAAAGCCATAGATAAATTGCCGTTTATCAATACAAGAGCTCCATCTACCATAGATTTTGAGGCAGAATTTGCCCGCCTTGTTCCCGGTCATTCGAAAGTCATCGGGAAAAACGGATCTGCCTATATCGACGATTTTGAGGGTACCAAAACGACCATCGACCTGAAGGCGCGCCAGGCATGGGTCATAGCAAGTACACCGCAGCTTCAGCAGCTGTTTCCCGAGGGTAACCTTTCCAACCAGCTGGAGTATGGTTTTAACAGGGCATTGCTTGCCTGGTATATTATCGATCCGCTTTTCCTGCGCAACAGTTCACTTACGCCCAACCACATCAGGAATGACAAGGATATGCAATCCAATCATTTTGTGCGTGAAGTATTTGAAAGAGAAATATTCCCTGCCAAAGAGTCTCCGGTAGGACAACCCACCAATATACCTGTATTGGACATCGCTTTTTATCCATCAGAAAAGGGCCCGTATAATTTTGATACCCGTCCATCGGTCTATTCGGCCGGTTTAAATGCCGACGGGACATTGCAGGATCCGGCATCCAGGTGGGGGGGTCTGATGCGCCGAATCGAAACCAGTGATTTTGAGAATGCCAACATTGAGTTTATTGAGTTCTGGCTGATGGACCCGTTTGTTTACGATACGATTGGGTCACTGTCGGGAGGGGATCTCTATTTCAACCTTGGCGATATTTCGGAGGATATCCTTCGTGATGGACGGAAATCTTTTGAAAACGGACTGCCTACCTCTGCTGATTTATCGAACGTGGATACTACTGTATGGGGGCGCGTATCCACACAGCAGTCGCTCGTAAATGCATTCGACAACAATCCTGCCTCCCGGCGTTTCCAGGATGTGGGTCTCGACGGACTAAGCGACGAAGATGAACGAAGCTTCTTTGCTGATTACCTCGAAGAGTTGAAAGGGATCGTGTCGCCCCAGGTTTACGAAAGATTTGAGGCTGATCCGTCGAAAGACAATTACCACTACTACAGGGGAAGCGATTTTGATCAGCAGGAGCTGGGGATTCTTGAACGATATAAACGATATAACGGTGTGGACGGCAACTCCCCTACCACGGAGATGTCGCCTGAATCTTATCCGACATCCGCTTCCACCATTCCCGACATTGAAGATATCAATAACGACAATACCCTAAACGAATACGAACGGTATTACCAGTACAAGGTAAGCCTGCGGAAAGAGGACATGGAACTTGGTAAAAACTACATCAACGATGTTAAGTTAAGCCGTGTTCAATTAAAAAATGGCCAGGTTGGCGAAGTAAAATGGTTCCAGTTTAAGATCCCGGTACGTGAATACGACGATGTTTTCGGGTCAATCCGTGACTTCAAATCGATACGCTTCCTGCGTATGTTCATGACTGATTTTGAAGATCCTGTCATTTTGCGTTTTGCAACACTTGACCTGGTGAGAGCAGACTGGAGACGTTATACCCGCACCCTGGCTGAAGAAGGAATAGAATCAGATGCGACTAATTTTGATATATCAGCGGTAAATATTGAAGAAAATGGCAGCCGATCACCGGTAAACTATATCCTTCCTCCCGGAATCGACCGTGTGATTGACCCGGGGAACCCGCAACTAAGGCAGCTTAATGAGCAGTCGATGGTATTAAAAGTTACCGGACTTGAGCAGGGAGATGCCCGTGCTGCCTACAAAAGCATCTACATGGATTTTCGCCGGTACAAGAACCTGAAACTTGAGGTTCATGCGGAGGAGATGGACGGATATCCTCTCAAGGACGATGAACTGTTTTTCTTCGTCAGGTTGGGAGCTGACTATAACTTCAACTACTACGAATACGAAGTTCCTTTGAAATTAACTCCTCCCGGAAGGTACAACGGTGAGATTCTTTCAGACCGTTATGAAGTATGGCCTGATGCGAACCGCCTCGATATTCCGCTGGAGTTATTTACGCGTGCGAAACTCGACCGGGATGCGAGGATCAGGGAAGCAGGCTCCACATTCAGAATTCAGGATATTTTTGAAGTTCCCCATCAGGGGTGGAACGACAACAAGAACAGGGTAAAAGTGAAAGGCAGTCCCAATCTGGGCAATGTGCAGGTAATGATGGTGGGTATACGCAACCGTAAAGGTACGATCAATACCGGGCCCAAATCGGTTGAGGTTTGGTTGAATGAACTTCGTCTTACTGATTTTGACCAGGAGGGAGGATGGGCTGCCAACGCAAGGGTAACCACCCGATTGGCCGATCTGGGCACCATAACGGTTGCCGGACGCACCCGCTCTGCCGGCTTTGGAAGTATTGAACAGAAGGTCAATCAGCGAAGCCTCGATAATCTTACTGAAATAGATATTGCATCATCTGCTGACCTGGGGCGTTTTTTTCCTAAAGAATCGGGGGTGCGTATTCCAATGTATTATGGCTATTCCCGAAGCAACAGAAGCCCGAAGTATGATCCGTTAAATCCCGATATTGAGCTGGAGGAATCGCTCAAAAGAAGTGAAACCAGATCAGAAAGAGATTCCATACGGTATATTGCCCAGGACCTGGTTGTCAGGAGAAGTCTTAACCTCACCAATGTGAAGGTGGAACCTCAGACTAGCACGGCACGGAATCCCAGGTTATGGGATCCCGGCAATTTTGCAGCTACCTATTCTTTCAATGAATTGTCGAGCCGCAATATCAATACAGAATACAACATTGACCGTATCTACCGGGGAATGTTGTCATACAACTTCAATACCCGTTCTGAATTGTTTCAGCCGTTTCAGAAGATTCCGATACTTAATAAGGGGCTTCTTGCTTTGATCGGTGACTTTAACATATATCCTCTGCCTGCCCAGATCTCGTTCAGAACAGATCTTTACCGCCGTTTATTTTAAATACAGACCAGTAATATTACAAATCCCGGACTGATACTGCCGCAAACCTTTCAGAAAGATTTTCTGTGGAACCGGTTTTTTGACCTGCGTTACGATGTTACCCGAAGTCTGAAACTCGATTTCTCTTCGCGGAGTACTTCAAGGATTGATGAACCTGAGGGGCGCATAAACCGGAGGGATGACGATTATGAGTGGAAACGCGATTCCATTCTGTCCAGTCTTTGGGATATGGGACGTCCTGTGCTTTACAACCACAATGTGAATGCCTCCTATTCCCTGCCGCTGAACAGAATCCAGATGCTCAACTTCCTCAACGTGAATACCCGGTACCAGGGAACATACAACTGGGCTGCCGGACCCATTACTTCTGATACGGTAAGGCTCGGGAACAATGTAGAGAACTCGCAAAACCTTCAGCTGACCGGGAATATCAATATGACATCCCTTTACAACCGGATTCCCTACCTGAAGAGACTGGATGAAAAATTCCAACGGACAAGCAGAGTGCGTTCTTCGGGTGCACAAACCGGAAGGATGCAGCAGCAACAGCAACAGTCCCGCCAGCCTGTTGTAGCACCTGACCCGGAATATAACCAGAGAAACGTTCCACTGGAAACAGGGAAGCCCGTTGTCATAAAGCACAGCCTTAATCTGAAGGTAGTTACCCTGAGGGCTACAACTCCTCAGGGGCAGGTGGTTCAGGGAACGACAAAAATTGTCGACAGAAACAATGTAGAGTTTACGCCGACTTCAGAAGGGAATGTAGCCAATATCCTGGTAACCGGGAAAGAAGAAAAGAATTTCCTTAAAGACATGTTTGACCTGTCCTTACGTATGTTAACAGGGGTGCGTACCCTGTCAGTAAACTACACCATTTCCGGAGGTTCTGTCCTGCCAGGTTATCTGCCTACTCCTGCTGTATTTGGAGGAGGACGCTATACCCCCGACGAAAATATTTTTGGAAGTAGCATGGGCAGCAATGTTGCACCCGGCTTCCCTTTCCTGATGGGATGGCAGGACCGCAAGTTTGCTGAAACTGCTGGCAAGCGGGGCTGGATAACCACAGACCCGTTGCTGAATATGCCCTTCATGATAACCCGCAACGAGAGGTTCAGCGTAAGGGCAAATATTGAACCCCTGCCCGACCTGCGTATTGATGTCAATGCAGATCGTTCAATTTCAAAAAATATCAGTGAATTTTATAGCTGGGACAGCATGAGTGGCGAATTTAAGCCGAATAGCCTGACTGAACGGGGTAACTTTTCCATGTCGGTGTTTACCTGGAGTACTGCTTTCTTCGCAATTGGCAAAGAAGAAGTCCCTCAATCAGAAGCCTTTCAGAATCTGAAGGACTATCGCCTGATTATTGCGCGGCGTTTGGCGGCGAACCGGCCGTCCAATGCGTTCTACAACTACGATCCCGCGGCCGTAAATCCTGAAACCGGATTCCCCGACGGATATGGACCTACTTCGGTCGAGGTGTTGGTTCCGGCATTTTTGGCTGCTTACCAGGGCGCTGATCCTTACAAAGTTTCCCTTGGAATGTTCCCGTCTATTAAATATATCCGGCCAAACTGGCGTGTGCAATATGAGGGTATGGTGTCGCGCATCCCCAAAATCAGTAACCTTATGCATACAATGAACTTTACACACTCCTACCGGTCGAGTTATACCGTAGGATCGTTTCTCACCAATCTTAACCATATGACCGTCGAAGATGGTTTCAGCTATATCCGTGATATTCAGAACAACTTCCTGCCGGCTTTTGAATTCAATTCTGTCAGCGTCAATGAAACTTTCAGTCCGCTGATTAATATTGATGTTACCTGGGTAAATGACCTTACCACCCGCTCAGAAATAAAGCGGTCCCGAAGCATTGCCCTCTCTTTTGCCAATAACCAGATAACCGAGGTGCTCAGCAATGAATACATTTTCGGGGTTGGGTACAGGTTTACCCGGATGGATCTGATTGTGAAAACGAAGAGTTCTCAACGTGCCTATTCCAACGATCTGACTTTGCGCACCGACCTCTCCTTCCGGAAAAACAAAACCGTTCTGAGGCGCCTGGTGGAAGATACTGATCAGCTAACTGCCGGACAAAGTGCAGTCACCATAAAGACCACTGCTGATTATATGCTGAGCGACAGATTTCAGTTGCGGGTCTATTTCGATAAGGTTATCAACGAGCCGCTGACTTCGGTATCCTTTCCAACATCCAATACCAATATCGGGGTAAGTTTCAGGTTTACGCTTGCTCAATAGAAAATATTATTCCACATAACATGTATGCATCCGTCGAGAAAGAGTCGCAGCCCGAAATTGTAAAGCCGGGCCTTCAGAGAAGGTTAACACACCTGGAGAATATCATGACCGTTGTTATAGATTTCAGCAATGTTATGAATGAGCCTGATCCGCCTCATGCCCATCCACACGAACAAATTACCTATGTGGCGGAAGGGGAGCTCTGGTTTTTCGTGGGAGAGGAGAAATACCGCCTGGTGAAGGGGGATATGGTTAAAATTCCCTCAGGAATGCCACACACCGTCCAGACACTCACACCCAATGTGCGGCTTATCGATAGTTTTGCACCGGTGAGGGAAGATTTTCTGAAATAAAAAGGAGGCATTACGCATCAGGTTTTTCTATTGGCCGTCAAGGGTATAACCGGTAGCCAAGACAATGCAGTGAATGGTTTTGTAGTTGCGGATGTTGTTCAGGTATTGACTGACAATCCAAATCCAACAGATTATATAAAAAAAATGAGAAAGCGAGATGAGCAGCTTTCTCAAGGGTGGGGACAAATTGTCACCCCCCTTTCAGTTGAAACAGCGGGTGGAAAACAAAAACTAATTGTGCTAATGCACAAGGACTTTTACAGACACAAAATATCCAACGAATCGGCAACATCAAAATAAAAAACGAAACTACCTTGGAAATCAGAAAATAGTATTTTAAATTTGTTGTCTAAATGGATAACAAAGTATGCCGACAGTAAAAACGATTGATAACGTAAAGATTGACATATACTCACGTGACCATCCTCCGCCACATTTTCATACGAAATTCGCTGAATCTGAAGAACTGATAGTAATTGAAACGTTGGAGACTTATGCGGGGAAAATACCCAAAGTGCAAAGAAAAAAAGTGACAGACTGGGCGGCAGACAATATAAAATTCCTTTTGGAGATTTTCAACAAATTAAATCCAAGA
>CAYMXK010000018.1:17281-24566 GCA_964393915.1 uncultured Prolixibacteraceae bacterium | reverse complement strand
CAGCCTTATATCGTTATGACCATTGCCGCTGATTACGTTACCATGCCAAGGTATACCTATGATGCCCAGCTCACCAATTACATCGCTCAGAAACCTGTAATGCGGGCTACGGGAATGGGAGAGGGGATTGTTGATTACGACAATTTCTTCGGCGCCCTGAAGGAGGTCGGCTACCAGGGGTACCTGGTATATGAGATGTGTGAAGTCCTTGAAGGAGGGGGCTCCATCGAAAACCTGGATGCTACTGCCCGGAAGTTTCTGGAGTATGTGAAGCGGTTCAGGAACAAGAATTGATTATTGATGAATGATTATTGATTATTGAGGAAAATCAGTGAATCTGTGGCAAACTTTTATTGATTAATGATTATTGATTATTGAAAAATAATCTGCGAATCTGTGGCAAACTTTTATTGATTAATGATGAATGATTATTGATTATTGATTTTTTATTCGTGGCTTAAAGATTTTCTTGGTGATTCTTAGTGCCTTAGTGACTTCGTGGCTATCTGCATTTGTGGCCTAGAATTTAGCCGAAAAGCTCCACTTGCCTGCTTTTACCTTGAACTGGTTGTATCCTTCTTCTACGCCCAAATAATTTGCCCATGGATTGTTTTTCTCTCTCTTGTTCCAGACTTCCCTGCCATTCAAGTGAATTCTTCCATACGCTTCGGGAATGCATACAATGCCGTCTGATCCTTCAGGAATCATAACATCGACGGTATATGTGCCCCTTTCGTTTTTTACGGATACCTCTGTTCTGCCTGCTACGGTGTTATTGCCTGTACTAACTTGCGTAAGGTTTCCAATCATTGGTTTAATCCTGATGGTCTTCCAGGCCGGGTCAACAGGGGCGAGACCGCATACATACTCCGCGAGGATGGTTAAGCCACCGCCACTCCAGGCATGGTTGATGGAGCCGCCTCCATAGCCATCTCTGCCAATTCCCCAGCCTTCCCATAAGGTGCTGATCTCCGGATGGTCCACCATAGGCCCGAAACGATTTTTCATCCGTTCCAGTCCATATTCAGGCTCGTTCATTAAGAACAATGCCTCAAGCACATATTTTTCCATATAGGGACTGGCCAGGAAAGTGGTTTTGAAAATGTCTGACAGCACCGGATATTTCGAAGGGGAAGCAAGTCCTGAGACAACTGCAAGCGCCTGGGCCCGGTCGTCGTATTTGCCTTCGTAGGTTTTTGTGCGGTATCCTTTTCCATCCCAGAACGCATTGTTAAAGGCGGTTTCAAAGGCATCCATTTTTGATTGCGTTCTCTTTTCCTCCTCTGGTTTTACCAGAACTTCCGCCATCTTGCGATATCCTTTTAAAGCCAGATAGTACCAGGCATTGAAAAGCAACTGCTTGTCAATGCTGGTTCCCCAGTCGCCCCAGTACCAGTCACCCGTGCGCTCAACAAGGGTTCCGTCTTCTTTTAGCTTCCACACATCAAGGTACTTTTTAACCCCATCGAAAACAAGTGAGATGGTTTCCTTATCCCCTGTATTCAGGTAGTAGTTCCAGAAACCGTAATACCCTACGCTGGCCAGCATCTGACCGGGAAGTTCACTGTTCCAGTTTCCAGCAGGGACAGGAGAAAACAGGGTGTGGTCCTCCCTCTGCCAGTTGATCAGTTCCAGGATTCCCTTTTTTGTGAGTCCTGCAGCATCCGGATCGAGAGCATAAAATGATTCACCGCTTTCATTGACCACGTCGCCCCACCATTGTGCACGCTCGCGGTCAGGGCAATCCATGTAAGTGTCGCGCATCGTTACATACAGGGTTCTTACTGCTTTCTTCCACAGCTGGTTAAGCCATGGATCACTGCTTTCGAACGTTCCCGTAAATTCAGTGGAATAACCGGTTTCCCTGTACATTACTTTCTCAACGGAGATCTCTTTTGGCAGGATGTAGAATACCTTATGGCCGTTCATCCAGCCCAGGCTTTCATACTCCTGGATACCCTTTTTTGTCATGTACTCTGCCCTCACGTTGGGCGGACCTCCTCCGTAATAATGGTCTGTGTGCATGGTAATCTCAAGGCCTTCATCAGAACTGATCCTGAACCATGGGGTAATCTGTGCATTGTAGGGTAGCCGGCAAACCAACGTATCATACATTTCCCCGGATTTTCTCTCCACTGAAACATACTCCTTCAGACCATAATCTTTCCAGAGAGGGATGGGGCGCTTTACAAGCCGGTTCCAGGGTGCGGCCGGCGGTGTCCCGGCCTCTTTGGCATTTCCAAACCCACGTCCCTGGGGGTTGTAATCCGGATCATACCAGTTTCCCGGGTCCCGGCGGGCATCGAAACGAACGTTCGATTCGGGTAGCCTGAAGTTGGGTCTTACACCCCGGGTGTTTTCATAGGCCCGGTGCAGGGTGGCAAGCCAGCTTTTGTCGCTGACCACATTAATACCCGGTGCTTTGCACTCAAAAACCATGGCAGCTGCACCACTGCTCTTGTGTGAAAAACCCTCCTTTCCGAAATACCAGAGGAGAATGGCAATGGTATTCTTTCCCTCCAGTAAAAAGGGTGCGATATCCACCTCGTCATAATAGGTATCGACGGGAGTTGGCCCCCGCTTTAAGCCACCCTCAAAAACTATAAGCTGTCCGTTGATCCATAACCAGTATTTGCTGTCGGCCGCTATTCTTGACAGGGCTGAAGCCGGTACCAGCGAAAGGTCAAATGTTTTGCGGAAGGCAATCCAGGTATTGCTTTCGCTTTGATTTTCTGTTGCAGTGATCCATTTCCCCTCCCAGGCATCCTTTCCGCTGCCAAATGTAGCCAGCAATGCCAGAGTAATCGCAAGTGCAAGTTTTTTGAAGATGGTATTCATGGTTGTTTTAATTAAAGGTCTCAGTTGCTAAAGCTACTCTAAAAAGTTCAAACGATATCAAAATGAGATATGTGTTACATCAATTTATCTTTTTATATTCACATTAATGATTCAAATTTAAGGTCGGTCCGGTATCATGGATAGTGAATACAGGATTTTTATCCCAACCCCATTTTGAAAAGTTACCTCATCAAAATTGTTAAATGGAGTTTGAGGGGCTAAGCAATTTGCTTTTTGCAAACAGGCCAGCTGATATTACCGTATTGTAGATTTTTCTTTACTATACACAAAAAAAAACTGTAAATTTGGGTATTGTAAGAAATTTAAATATCTTTAAACCTGTTATTGATCGTTGGGTTTTTAAAATATCAGTTTTAAAACTAAAATGCCTCATACACCAGCTTATAATTTTATCAGATTTCAAATTGTTAAAACAGTTTCTTTACTGGTTTTTGCAATTGCCTGCTGTTTGCCGGATTTATTTGCGCAAAACACTGACGCGCCAGATTATGGATTATTGAATTATAGTGGCAAAACAAAGGCAAAAGTTTTTATTACCAATGATAAAACCCTTGATGCAGAAATAATTACCTCGGATTCGTTTCGGTCGAATTTTGTTGAAATTCCAGAAAAATATTACACATCGGCAAAGGAAACCTATTGGTATTTAATTGATTTGGAAGATGTTGATTTATCGGTTGCAGGTAAGTGGTATGTGAGTTTTAACTATTTCGATGCTATAGTGATGTATTATGGAAGCGGCGATACAATAAAATCCCGTAAGGCCGGGATTCTGCAGAAGGAGAGAAACACCGGAGTGCGCGATAACACAGATATTCCGTTTACAAGCGATGAATTAATTGAAGGCCGCTATTTGTATGCCCAGGTCAGGCATATTTCCCGGAAGACGTTATTAAGCAATCCATTCTACAAAAATGACTTTACAATAGATTTTTTTACCGGACATTTTTCGCGTGGGTATTTACTGCGCCAGATTCCCTATTATATTTTTCTGGGGGGCATGTTGCTGATGTTTTTTTATTTCATCGGATTTTATTTCATGTACCGCGACAGCCTTTTTATTCACTATTCAGTGTATCTGCTTGCCCTGATACTTTATATTGGTACACGGACTCATTTGATACAGGAAGTATTCAGAAATACCATGCCGGTTGCAGCCTATATTTTTAACGATGTGATTCAGGTGCTCGTGAACGTTTTTTACCTGAAATTTGCACAGATTTTTTTGAATGCAGAAACTGATTTTCCAAAATTAAACAAGGCTATCCGGTATGCAATAAGTTTACTGGTTGCGGTTGTTGTTTTACAGCTGACGGTTTTGATAATCAATCCCTTTTCAACTGCCGAACATTATATAATCTATTTACAGCGCTACTTCATGATTGTTTTCAGCCTCGCATCATATATTTACATCCTCAGAAATTACAGGAAAAAGGTAGTACTATTTCTGATTGCAGGCAGTTTTTTCTATTTAACAGGCGCAGTTCTTGCGATGATTTATTGGGAATTAAAATTTTTGATGGCCGGCACAGCCGTTGAGATTTTTATATTTTCGCTGGGAGTAGGTTACCGGATTAAAAAAGTTGAAATCGAGAAAAAATCCATTGAGGCAGAAATCACGCAGGTAAAACTCACAGCCCTGCGGGCGCAGATGAATCCCCATTTTATTTTTAATTCGTTGAATTCCATCCGGGCATATGTGATTTCCAGCGAAACAAAAAAGGCCTCCGACTATTTGAATAAATTTGCCCGGCTCATTCGTCTTATTCTTCATTATTCATCAAAAGACACTATTTCTTTAAACCAGGAACTGGAAGCCCTGGTACTTTATGTTGAACTTGAGCAGATGCGCTACCGGGATGATTTTGGATTTGAACTTAAAGTGGCTCCCGGGATTGAAAGCAACAGGCTATTTATTCCGCCACTTATCCTGCAGCCTTATGTAGAAAATGCCATTGGACACGGGTTGGCACCAAAGACCGGAAATAAAAAGCTATTAGTTGAAATTGCAAAAAGTGAAGGAACCCTTTTATTTAGCATTCACGATAATGGTGTTGGCAGGAATTATTCGAAATCAGTTAGTTCATTAAAAAATCCTGAACACAAATCGATGGCCATGGAGCTTACGCGTAAACGGATTGATTTAGTATCAAACAATTCCACCGAAAACGAAAATATAACGATTATCGATTTAATGGATGCTGGTCAGCCATCCGGCACATTAGTGAAGTTAAAATTACCCATTCAATAAGATTTGCAACATGAAACTGAGTATAGCAATAATTGACGATGAAAAACATGCCATTGAAACGCTGAGTTATGATTTGATGGAAAATCACAGCGATGATATGGAAATTGTATTCTCCACTGCCAATCCGGTTGAAGGGGCAAAACGCATAAGGAGTGAAAAACCGGATTTGTTGTTTCTGGATGTGGACATGCCCGGATTGTCAGGTCTCGAATTGATTCAATTGATTGACGATCTCCCCACCCGGGTTGTATTCACCACTGCACACATGGAATACGCCATAAAGGCGGTTGAAACCATTGCGAGCGGTTATTTGCTAAAGCCTGTTCAGGCAGATGATTTACAAAAAATTATTACAAGGTTTAAAAGCGAAAAGGAGTTAAAATTACTGGAACAGCTACTTTCTGGAAAAATTGCTGTGCCCGATTTCGATGGAATTGAATTGGTATCTGTTGAAAATATCATTTATTGCAAATCAGACAGCAACTATTGTGAAATCAGGCTTACGGATAACCGTAAAATAATAGCCAGTAAAACCCTCGGTTATTTCGAAGGAATGTTGCCATCTGGTCAGTTTATCCGGATACATAAGTCGTATATGGTCAATATTCACCAGATAAAAAAATATCTCAAAAGAAACGGTGGGGAATTGGTAATGTCGAACGATGATGTCCTTCCGGTATCCCGAAACAGTAAACCTGAAATTCTCAAACTCATTCAAACCTCCCTTTGAGCCTCCAAAAGCTACCGTTTACTCATTTAATGCCGATATAAATATCTATTATTCTAAATTCACCTCTGATTATTGATATCAGAAGTAAAATGAATACAAATTACCCTTCTTTTAAGGTTATTTATGCCAAAAACTTTTTTACGAAAGGTTGGGATAGCGCTGCACGTTATTTCGAAAGTGCATTATCTCCAGCCAGGTTTTACCATGTTCAGAATATTAAATCAAAAAAATTATGCTCATGAAGAAGTTATACCTGCTTTTCGACATGATCGGTCCCAGATTGATGCTTTTTATAATATTTATCATTTTAACTGGGCATGCAGTTGCACAGGCACCGACTGTCCCTTCCTCCAATCTTTCCGTCAGTAACATCGACGGTGACCGTTTCATCGTGAATTACACACGTGGAGATGGCGCCCGGCGCATCATTGTTGCCGGTGAGTCGTCCATTACCGCGGTTCCTGTTGACGGGGCTGATTATCTGGCCGGAAATTACGGTCTGGGCAATGAAATTGCCCCCGGCCAGTTTGTGGTATACTCGGGTACCGGCAGTAGTACCTGGTTGTATGGATTTAACCATTCCACAACGTATTATTTAAGGATTTATGAGTACAATGGCACAAACTTTACCACGCAGTACCTGACAGGTGAATTTTTAGAAGGAAGCGTGACTACTTTAACAGGTCCCACTGTTCAGGCAAGCAATCTGACTTTTAGCAATATCACGGGCAATTCAATGACTCTGAACTGGACCAAAGGAGACGGGACATCCCGAATGGTGGTAGCCCGGGTGGATACTTCAGTGGACGCTGAGCCGGTGGACTTGACCAGTTATGGAGCGAGCAGTTCTTTTGGAGGTGGTACTCAAATCAGTCCGGGAAATTATGTGATTTATAATGGGACAGGTACGAGTATGAATTTGTCGAATTTAGCTCCTAACCAAACCTATCATTTTTCGATTTTCGAGTACAACGGCAGCAGTGGAAAGATTTACCTTCGTCCGGGAGCTACAGGAAGTCAATTAACTGCTTCTGCACCATCAGTTGCGGCGACTAATTTTTCTACCAGAAGTATAGATGGTAACCGATTCATTTATGAGTTTACACCAGGCAATGGTACACGGAGGATTGTGATTGCAAAAAAGGGGAGCAGTGTTACCGCTGTCCCGGCAGACGGGGAGACTTACACTGCCAATGATGTATTTGGTTCGGGAACGGAGATTCTAACGGGTGAATATGTGGTTTACAACGGCACAGCAAGTGCGATGTGGCTATATGGATTGGAACCTGGCAGCACTTATCATTTTGCGGTATTCGAATACAACGGAACCGGATCAGAGACTTTTTATTTAACCGATCCTTATTTGTCTGGCACAGGCAGCACTCTAACCGGTCCCACTGTTCAGGCAAGCAATCTGACTTTTAGCAATATCACGGGCAATTCAA
>CAYMXK010000018.1:9155-17181 GCA_964393915.1 uncultured Prolixibacteraceae bacterium | reverse complement strand
ACGGAACCGGATCAGAGACTTTTTATTTAACCGATCCTTATTTGTCTGGCACAGGGAGTACTTTAACCAATCCAACGGTCCAATCAAGCAACGCTTTTACCAGCAGCCGGAGCAATACTTCCATTAACATATCCTGGACCAGGGGTAACGGTGCAGACCGGATATTGATCGGGCGAAAAGATGGCCCGGTAAATATTGAACCCCAGGACTTAACAAACTACAGCAGCACATCCAGTTTTGGGACCAGTTGGGCTCAAATTGGCACGGGCAACTATGGGTTATATGCAGGCTCAGGAAATAATGTAAACGTAACCAATCTGGAACCGGGAACCAACTACTATTTTGCCCTCTTCGAGTACAATGGCAGCAATGCCAAGCTCTACCTCAGGCCGGGATACCAGTTCGCTCTCGAAACATTTGGCGAGCGGCCAACCATTCAGGTTTCTAACGCAACCTACAGCAACATTGACTTTACCTCTTTTAATGTGGATTTCACGCCCGGTAATGGTACGCGAAGGCTGGTCCTCGCAAGGGCAGGCAGTCCGGTAAATGCCGGACCGGCTGATTTTACGTCCTACGTAGCCAATAGTAATTTTGGTACAGGCGATCAGGTGGGTAGTGGAAACTTTGCGGTCTACAATGATTTCGGCGATAAGTTTCAGTTAACCGGCCTGGTGCCCGGTGTGACCTACCATCTTGCCTTTTATGAATATTCTATTTCAGAACAGGGGCCGTTGTATATGTCGCCTCCCTATACCTCAACACAATCAACCAAGGAACCTTACGATCTTAACCTGACAGCCATTCCATCGCCTGTTTCAGCCTGTGAACTGACCACCACAGAACAGGTAACCATACAGATAATCAACGAGAGTACAACTCCTGTGGATGCCTTTGTTGCCGGGTATTCCATAAACGGATCGACACCGGTGAACGAGGTGGTATCTGGTGAAAACCTGTTACCGGGGAAAGGTTCCATGACCTATACCTTCCAGGCATTGGCTGACCTGTCGGCCGATGGTGACTACACCATCGAGGCATTTATCCTTCTCGAAGGGGACGTCGACGAAAACAACAATGTCAGAACTGCGACTATCAGCAATTTCCCGGAACCGGTCACGACCATCACCGATAACTTGAGCATCACCCAGGGCCAATCCATTTCGCTTTTGGCCACTGGTGGGGTTTCCTATCTGTGGGGTACCGGCGAAACCACTTCAAGTATTACGGTCCAGCCAGTGGTTACCACACAATATACCGTAACCATTACCGATGCCAACGGCTGTTCCGTGGTACGGGTTGTTACGGTGGAGGTTATCCCCGATCCTTGTTTTGGGGTTACATGTCCCCCGGGAACCATCTGTTTCGACGGGACCTGCTTCGCGTATACGGTCCAGGTAAGCGGTGTGGTTACCGATGCCGAGACTTCAGCCCCATTGGAGGGTGTGAAAGTCACGAACGGCACCTTTGAGGTTTATTCCGATATCAATGGTGCCTACACGGTGGAAGCGACAGCCCTGACCACCATTCTCTTCAGTCTGGATGGGTATCATTCACAGGAGATGGATGTACAGGCTGAGGACCACACCCTCAATGTAGCGTTGGTCAGCCTGTGTTCCGGGGTCGAGTGTCCTCCGGGATTTGAATGTTATAACGGTGGCTGTTACAACAGTATCGTGACTGTCAGTGGTAGCGTGGTGATTCTCGGTAACGGTATGCCGCTCAGCGGAGTTACCATAAAACTTGAGCAGGACGGAACCATACTGTCAACAACCGATGCACAGGGAGATTTTTATGTTGAAGTGCCGATAGGCGGTCGCGTGGTATTTGAAAGAAGCGGTTATGAAACTGTGGTGAGCGAAGTGGTTCTGGAAAGCCAGACCGGATGGCTCATCGAAATGGTTGACATTCTCTGTGTCGATGTGACCTGTCCCGACGGGATGACCTGTCTTCAGGGTGGTTGTTACCCGCATGCGGTTTTTGTAAGCGGTGTGATTACCGATGCCGACACTTCTGCACCCTTGGAAGGCGTAAAAGTCACGAGCGATATTGGAGAGGTTTATTCCGACGTCAATGGTGCCTATACTTTGGAAGCCATGGCCCTGTCCAAAATTCTGTTCAGCTTCACTGAATATTTTTCTCAGGAGCTGGATGTACAGGCTGAAGCCGGCGACCAGTTACTGAATGTCCAGTTGGTCAGCGTTTGTTCCGGGGTTGTGTGTCCTCCTGGCTTCGAATGTTATCAAGGGGGCTGTTACAACAGTGTCAAGGCTGTCAGTGGCAGCGTGGTTGTTCTTGGAAATGGCCTGCCACTCAGTGGAGTTGACATAAAGCTGGAGCACGACGGTACCAAGGTGGGTACTACTGATGCCCAGGGAGATTTTTACGTCGAAGTGCCGAAAGACAGTCGCCTGGTATTTGAAAGAAGCGGTTATGAAACTGTGGTGAGCGAAGTGGTTCTGGAAAGCCAGACCGGATGGCTCATCGAAATGGTTGACATTCTCTGTGTCGATGTGACCTGTCCCGACGGGATGACCTGTCTTCAGGGTGGTTGTTACCCGCATGCGGTTTTTGTAAGCGGTGTGATTACCGATGCCGACACTTCTGCACCATTGGAAGGCGTAAAAGTCACGAGCGATATCGGAGAGGTTTATTCCGACGTCAATGGTGCCTATACTTTGGAAGCGACGGCCCTGACCAAGATTCTGTTCAGCCTCAATGAGTATTTTTATCAGGAGCAGGATGTACAGGCTGAAGCCGGCAACCAGTCACTGAATGTCCAATTGGTCAGCCTGTGCTCCGGGGTCGAATGTCCTCCGGGATTTGAATGTTATAACGGTGGCTGTTACAACAGTATCGTGACTGTCAGTGGCAGCGTGGTCCATTCCGGAAATGGCCTGCCACTCAGCGGAGTTACCATTAAACTGGAGCAGACTGGTGCCACAATGGGGACTACCGACGCTCAGGGAGATTTTTATGTCGAAGTGCCAAAAGATAGTCGCCTGGTATTTGAAAAAGGCTGGTATGAAACCGTGGTGAGCGATGTGGTTCTGGAAAGCCAGACCGGATGGCTTATCGAAATGGTTGACATGCTCTGTGTCGATGTGACCTGTCCCGAAGGGATGATCTGTCTTCAGGGGATGTGTGTTACCATTGGTGTGACTGTCAGTGGGTTTGTATACAATGCCGTTACAGGTAATCCAATAAATGGAGTTAAAGTTGATTCTCCCGGAAAGTATGAGTCGGGTGATATCTATACCGACGCCCAGGGGGCCTACAGCATCACCGTAGCCTATGGTGAGCAAATAACTTTCTCCCGATCAACATATGAATCATTTGTTTCTTCTCCTGTTTTACAGAGTCGTTCTGAATATGATGTTCTCCTTTATAAAGATTGTGTAGATGTCTATTGTGCCCTTGGGCTTACCTGTGTTTCCGGTGAATGTGTCCTGGCTTGCGCGGTCAATGCCGACTGCCCTCCCGGAACCATTTGTTTCGATGGTGCCTGCCTTTCCTTTGACGATCTTTGCCTCAATACCGATTGCCCTCCCGGAACCTCCTGTTTGAATGGCAGGTGTATCTCCGATGAAGATCCTTGTTATAACAGTGATTGTCCGGAAGGTTCCTATTGTTTCGATGGTGTTTGTTACATCGTGGCTGATCCTTTCCTGACCATTGCCGGTGTAATCACCGATAAAGTGGATGGCAATCCGCTGGCCGATGTGCTGATTGATGCAGGTTACACCAGTGTATTGAGCAACGCCGACGGCAGCTACAGCATCCTGGTTCCTTTCGGCTTCACCCTGACATACTCGCGGTGGGATTATTTGCCGGTCACTACCCAGGCGATGACCGTTTCCCGCTCGAACTTTAACCATGAGCTTTATAAGAACTGGTGCCTGGTGCATGATTGCCAGCCCGGACAAATATGTGTCAACGGAAGGTGCGAAACCATATTCTATACCATTTCAGGTACCGTGAGCGACCAGGCCACTCTCGAACCCATCAGTGGTGTCAGCGTGAACTCTGGTTTTGCCCAGGGCATGACTGACGAAAATGGCTATTATAGCCTCGAGGTAATCCTCGATGAAGTCGTGGTCTTCACAAAAGATGGCTACTACAACCACCAAACCGAACCCATCACCCAGGATTATGATCCGCTCAATATTGACCTGTCGCCGGGTTCCTGTACTGCAGGCAGTTGTGACCCTGGATTCGTCTGCAAGAATGGCGAATGTGTCGTAGATCCCTGCGGTGACCTGGTATGTCCTCCCGGAGAGTTCTGCCATTCGGGTAACTGCTTCCCTTATACCGAATTCACCGTGTATGGTACGGTCATGGATATCAATACGGGTGAACCTGTCGCAGCTTCCGCCGTAGTTAACGGTTCTCCGACCCTGGTCGATTATAACGGCTTCTTTATTGTCGGGGTGCCCTATGGCGGACAGATTCTGTTTATTGCCGAGGGCTACCAGTGGACATATTCCCCATTCATCTTTACCGACCGCCAGGTATTGGAGATCTGGCTGACCCCGAACGCCAATTGCGAAAATGTGGTTTGTCCCGATGGACAGATCTGTGTCAATGGCGTCTGCCAGGATCCTTGCGAAAATGTTACCTGCCCTTCCGGCGAAATTTGTGTGGGTGGTCAATGTTTCCCGGTTTTGTGTGAAGCATCCTTAACCGGGTTGCAGATAACTCCTGAAACAGGTACCCCGGAAACGGAGTTTACCTTTACCATAAGCTATGCCGATCCGGCCAATACGCCACTTTCCATTGGCTACCCCAAACTTGAACTGGACTCCGACGGCAATGGCTCGCTGAGTGATCCGGGTGACCTGGTTTTTACCATGCAGGAACTGGATCCTTCTGACCAGAACCTTTCCGATGGGAAAATCTACCAGGTGGTAGTTACAGGACTGAAAGACAACACGTCCTGGGTTTCGCGGGTTACAACCGAAAACGAAAACGGTTGCACTGCAATGACTCCGTTTGTTAATGAACCCGGTGTGTCGGTCAGTAACCTCGATGTGGCGATTTATGCCAACAATATCAGCTTCAGTAACGAAAATCCGAATAATAATGAAGGCATAACCATCTTTGCACGAATAAGGAATATATCTGATTTCCCGGCTGAAAATTTTGTGGTTTCGGCCTATGATAATGACCTTCAGATCTATAGCACTACCATACAGTTCCTTTCACCCCGTTCACACATTGATGTTTCCTGGGAGTATAGCTTCGCGGAAGCTGGATTTTATCCCATCAAGGTGGTCATTGATGAAACCGATGTGCTGGAAGAAATCAATGAATTGAACAACTTTGCCATCCGGCCGGTGCTGGTGGGCAATTATGTATTGCCCGGCGGAATTGAGGCAAGTGCTGCTCCCAACACCCAAACCATTTATGTCAACAGTTGGCTTACCATCTCGGGTACTGGAAATTATTATGGCATCGATGAGGGTGTCAATCCCAGTGTCGCCGGTGCCAACGTAACCATCGCCTACGAAAACGGCTCTTTTGAAACCACTACCGGTTCGGGTGGCAATTTCAGCAGGTCTGTCCTGATGCCTTCGGTTCCCGGTGTCTATACCTTTAACGTGAGTGTCACCGATTATACGCTAACCGGATATGCCGCTCCTTTCCAGGTTACCGTGGTTCCTTATCCCGACAAGCCTGACCTGGTATCGTCGCTGACCCTCAATCAGACCGAAATCCTGACGGATGGATTGGTTTCAGGGGTGGCTACGGTCACAAATTCAGGTGACCTTGCGGCTGGCGCATTTACCTTCCGCGTTTCAAACTGCGAAGGTACCATCGATGAGTTTGTGGTTTCCGGTCTCGATCCGGGTGAAAGCCGCCAGTTTACTTTCGATACTTCGGTGAGCCAAACGGGCAGTTGTTTCAACATCAACAACTGTACTTTCTATGCCTCCGCGGATGTCGGAAATGTGATCGATGAGAAAACCAAGGGGAACAATACCGTAAGCCGCAGCCTGACAGTCTATCCTCCGAAGCCCGATCTTACCGCATCGCGAAGTCTGATCGCTTCCAGCTCGGCTATGGACGCCCCGTTCGTGTTTACCGTAAAGGTCGACAACATTGGGGGAGTCGAGGCAGTGGGGCCGTTTGATGTCAGGGTGTATGTCGATGATGTACTCGTCAATACCCAAAAGGTGGAAACCCTGGCAAGCTGCGACCAATTCAGCTATCCTGTTGAGGTCAGTTTCGCTTCATTAGATAACCATGTCATCCGCATCAAGGTCGACGAACCGCTGGGTTCGGGATCTGTCGCGGAATACAACGAAGATAACAATGAGTTTGTCAGGACTGTGAAGTACTCTCCTCCACCTGCCCTTCGACCGAACCTCAACGTGAGGATCCAGGATTTGACGGTCTCGCCCGCTTTGCCTTTGGCTGGTGAAAGCTTCGAAATCAAGGCTACGGTCCGAAACAACGGCAGTGCCCCCATTACCGGACCGGTCGATGTACGCTTTACGGTTACTGCCAATGGCGTTGAATCGGTTGATAATGTGACACTTCCCAATGGATTGGCCAACGGAAGTGCCGGATCAGTCAGTATCTTCACCAGTTTGCCCAATGTCGGCGATCACCAGGTGCTGGTTGAATTGGATCCCTTCAACCTGGTGTCCGAAAGCTCCGAATACGACAACAAGGCACAGATGCCTTTGTGTGTCGACTTTACCCCGTCGCAGAGCGGATCGGTATGGTATGGCGGATTCTTTGTCGATACCCCGCAAAACCTGACCGGACGGGTCCGGAACCTGGGTTTGTTTACCGCAACCGGGGTGAGAGTGACCTTCCTGCTCGACAATGTTGAAATTGGTTCCACTGTCATCCAGGAGGTAGGCCCAACCTACAGCACTACAGGCTACCCGGTTTCCATTCCTTATACATTCCGCGAGGTAGGCCTCTTCGAACTGAAGATGGTGGTCGACCGTCCCGACGATTATGTCGAATGCTATGAGGATAACAACGTAACGGCTGCCACCATCAGGGTAAGGGCTCCCCAGCCCGACCTTAGGATCGTATCTGAATATATCTCACCAACCAACCTGAATCCTGAAATGAATGAGGAGGTCAACCTTTTCGTATCCTTCGAGAACATCGGGGTGGCTGCAGCCCAGGCTTTCAGTGTCAGGGTTATGGTCGACGACCAGACCCTGGGCGAGGATATCCGGATTGACGAACTGGCTGCCGGCCAGCTCACTACAGTACCTGTCGGAGTGCCATACAGCAGCGCTACCGCCGGTATCAGGGTCGTCAGGGGAATCGTCGATGTCTTGCTCGAAACCGACGATGTCAATTATAATAACAATGAAGCCAGCCGCGCCATCGTGGTGGGCGAAGCTCCCAACCTGCTGTTTGCCGGTATCTCGTTCAGCTCCGACTGCGTGAAGGAAGGCGATGTGGTTGAAATATCGGTCGATATCGTCAACGAAGGCGATATGGCGGCCGATGCCGAAGTCCATTTCTATTATATGACCGAAACGGATACCATTCCGATCGACTTCGTGCCTGTATCTGTTGATTTGCAGAGTTCATTGTCAACCTCCATCTTCTGGACGGTAGTGAATCCTGAATATGGTATTTATGCCGAAATCAGGAATTCCACCCCGGTCGAGTATAACGACCTCGACAATTCCATCAGCGCGGTGTTTGAAGATACCACGCCTCCCACGGTGATCACCCGTAACGTGGTGGTTAACCTCGATGAAAACGGGGTGGCTGCCATTGGTCCCATGGATGTCGATGATGGTTCATACGATAACTGTGGCATCGCTGAAATGTCACTCGACTACAGCTCGTTTGGCTGCGATGTCGCCGGACTCACTATCGTGGTGACACTTACCGCCACCGACCATGCGGGGAACAGTTCGACCGGCATGGCCGAAGTCCGGATCCAGGACCTCCTTGCCCCGTCCATCACCGGTATGCCTGCGAGTGTGGAGGTCGACAACGACCTGGATGCCTGCGGTGCCTTGGTTGAATGGGTTGCCCCAAA
>CAYMXK010000018.1:0-9055 GCA_964393915.1 uncultured Prolixibacteraceae bacterium | reverse complement strand
TTGCCGATATGCCTGAGGATGTCAAGGTCGACAACGACCTGGATGCCTGCGGTGCTTTGGTTGAATGGGTTGCCCCCACTTCGGTCGACAACTGTGAAGTGGAAAGCTTCACAAGCGACTGGGATCCGGGCGATGTATTCCCGATTGGTGCAACTACCGTTACATACACTGTTTCCGATATTCACGGTAATGTTCAGACTGCTTCCTTCGATGTGGTGGTTACTGACAGCGAACTACCGGTTATTGCCGGATTGCCTCAGAATATTGTGGTAGGTATTGATGCTGATTCCGATGGTGCTATTGTCACATGGAATGAACCCACCGCAACGGACAATTGTGTGGGATACAACCTTGAGCAGACGGAAGGATTGGAAAGTGGCTCACTCTTCCCGGTTGGCATCACCGTGGTTGTGTATACCGCCACCGATGCGTCAGGAAATAATGCAACGGCCAGTTTCACGGTAAAGGTGAACGATGCACAGGCGCCGGAGATTGTTGGGCTTCCCGATTTTATAGAAATGAACAATGACCCGGATGCCTGCGGAGCCATTGTCTCATGGGATGAACCTGCTACCTCACATATATACGAGGTGGTCAGCCTTGAACAGACTGCAGGTCCTGTAAGCGGCTCACTCTTCCCAATCGGAACAACTACCGTTACTTACACCGCTGCAGATATTTACGGTAATATAGCTAGTGCCAGCTTCACGGTAACGGTGAATGATACCGAAAATCCGGTGGTCCTTACCAGAAACATCACCCTTCAGTTGAACGCAGGCGAGTCGGTTGCCATCTCTCCGTCAGATCTGGATAACGGCTCCTATGACCTCTGCGGTACAGTAACAATATCCATCAGCAAGGATACCTTCACTGATGCCGATGAAGGAGAGAATGAGGTTGTGCTGACTGTAACTGATGAAAGTGAGAACTCAGTTTCAGCCACTGCTATTGTAACGGTTGTGGTGAACCGGGATGCTGCCTGCGAAGTAGTTGCCCTGGCAAACAACGTAACACTCGCGCTGGATAAAAACGGAATTGCAGTATTGAATATCAGGAATGTTGATGCCGGTTCTTACAATCCCTGTCCAGGCACGCTTAACCTGTCGGTTGACAAATCGACGTTCAATTGTGAGGATATTGGTGAAAACGAGGTAATTTTCACAGCGACTAATCCACAAGGTTATTCCGCATCAGTTCCGTTTATAGTTACAGTAGTTGATCTGATTACTCCGGTGATCAATAAGGCGCCCAAAAGAATCTCAGTAACCATTGCACCGGATGCATCCTACACCCTGCCCGATTTCAGATTGCTGTATTCTGCGACCGATAATTGCCAGGTAACAGATTATGAACAATTTCCGGAAGCAGGTACAGTATGGAACCAGCCGGGTAATTATACAATTACTCTGAAAGCCGTTGACTCAAGCGGGAATTTATCACAGGCAGAGATTACTGTTGCACTGAGTGTTTCACAGTCCAGAGGAGGCGGACCAGGTAAAAAATCTGCCGAAATCACTGATCACAACAATGGAGAAAACACAAAAGTAACCATATGGCCTAACCCGACCCGGGGTCGGGTTTACATTGGTCTGCCCGGAAATGTGGCCACCGGAGTATTGATAGAGGTCTATTCTGTCTCAGGCAATCTTGTGTATTCTCAGAAATACCCTTCAGGGGACCAGGTCAGCTTCAATTTGTCCGACAAGGTTTCCGGTCTTTATCTGGTACTTGTTCATTTTAATAACCAGACACTAACGGAGAAAATTATCCTCACCGATTAATGAATATTTAAAAGCCGCTTCTGCCAGGGAAGCGGCTTTTTTAAAATAAGAGCTTTTGGTTACCTGTCAAAGCCAATTATGATAGAGGAGCTGGATGAGGTCCTTAATCGTCTTTTGCTGGCTATAGCAATGAAATAGGCTCCGAAAATTGTGGCAAACATATTCAAAACTACCGTTCATCATCCAAAACCTGCTGTTCACTCATTCAGTATTTTTAATATGCCATATTGACGTACATTTAAAAAATAATAAAAGGTATAATTATCAGAATATAAAACAAACGGTTAACTCTTATTTAAGAATTATGAAAAAGATTGCAATTCTATTCGCCATCATAATGGCATTTTCTTTGAGTGAGATTTCATCCCAGACAGTTGACGGCCGGGTTACCATCAGCGGAAAAATTGAAAATCACAATAAAGGAGAAATGGACATAGTGCTTACCATGTTCGGTTTCGATAAACTGGTGAAAATAGGAACGTTAAGCGCAAGTGGCGATTTTGAAATTGACCTGTCAGGAAATCCTGCAGAAAATCTCTCAAAGGAAGACTTTGACATATTTATTTCCCCGTTGAGTTATGGGTTTCAGTATGGTTGCGGCGACCCTGATGATTTTCCTGAAGGTGAACCCCAAATAGCCTGCGACGCAGGATATATTGCCTTATGGGCCAACGAAACCTGGGCGGGTTCGCTTTTTCCTGTTTCCGACGAGAAACTTAAGCTATGGATGGAAGACAATGGATACAACGATGCGGTGGAGGCTTCGTTTTATAAAGTTTTACTATTAACCGAAGATGTGGACGTAAAGAAGCAATGTAAGAATTTTGATTATTACAACGACAAAGACGTGGAAGTGGAAATTGAATACGATCTTAAACTGAAAAAAGGTTTAAACCTGGTGCAATACCAACTCGGATCCATTTACAAGACCGACCCCAGCATCCGGGCAGCGTTTCCAACTAAAGTGAAAATGACCGGTGCAGGTGATAATCCGCAGATTATCTGGATGGCAAATTATTTCTGGTAATCATAAATGGAATGAGAAATTAATGTAGGAACAAAAAACAAAACATGTTGAAACGGATAGTATTGATTGTAGTATTGATCGCCGGCTTTGGTGTAAACCAGTCCAAAGCCCAGTTTTTAAAAGATTTGAAAGACCGTGCCATTGAAAGGAGTAAGGATGTGGTGATCGGTAAAACAGCCGACAAGGCCGCTGATAAAACAGGTGATGCCATGGACAAAATTCTGAATCCCGACTTTAGCAGGTTGTCGAACCCGGTTGGGAAAAAAGTTGATATGTCAAAATTGCCCGCCTCTTACAACTTCGATTATCGCTACGCCCTTAAAATGAGCACCCAGGAAGGAGAAATCGATTTCGATTATTACCTCAGCAAAACTGAACCCTACATGGGTGCCAAAATGAATATGGGAATGGAAATGTCGATGGTGTTCGACGAAGGCAACAAAGTAATGCTGACTTTTGTGAACGGGATGCCAATGGCTACAGAAATGGATTTAAGTGATGCCCTGGATGATGAAGATAAAAATTTGAATAACAACTACACTTTTACAGAACTGCCCAACCGCGAATTTTTGGGTTACGACTGCATTGGAAGGCAGATGGAAAATGATGAATATAAGTTCATCATCTATATAGCCCCTGATATGGAAGCAGGCTTCGGAAAGATGTTTAAAAGTGACCACGCCAACATTCCGCCTGCAATGCAGAAATTCGCCGGCGAATATGAAAACGGGCTGATGATGTACATGGAAATGGTTGATAAGAAAAACAAGAAAAGGAAAAATACCAGCGGAACAATGGAGTGTGTGGCTTTTGAGCCTTCCGATCTGGTAATTAATACCAGGTAATAATCAATAAAAAAGGGATTCATTCTGGAAATAATCGAAAAATTGAAATATTAACACTAAAAATAACAAATCATGGCAAAAAGTGACATTATTTTAAACGACGACCATGTCAAGGTCAAAGGGGAATTAAAGGTTGATAACATTTCATCAGATACGGTAAATAAACCCGTAAGTATAAACTCACCTTTAAGTACGAAGTTACTCACTGTAAATCAAGCATCAAACAGAAAGGCAATTGCAATTAATCAAGACGGAATAAACATGTTTGATTCCAACGGTAGTTCTGTTGTAGCTAATTTCACCAGAGAAGGCGACTTGTTTGTTGGTGGTAGAGGAAGAATTATTGCTAAAGACTTACGTTTAAGCGGTAAAGCCAATATTGAAAAGATTGAGTCTTCTCAAGTTTCACTTGGTGGAGCTGGCAATGGAGAAAATCCGCAAAATGGAAAAATAACGATGTTAAATGAACGAGGCCAGGTAGTTTTGACAATTGATGCAGCAAGTCCCGCTAAAATAATTGTTCCCGGAATTGGCGATTTGATTGATGTAGTAAAAAAACTGCAAGCCAGAGTTACCCAATTGGAGAGAAGAAGACCATAATTTTGCCTTAAAGGGTAGCCGAATGAAAATAGCAGCAGTAACGGGGACCAATGGAAAGTCATCTACCATCCACTATGCCAGACAATTGCTTGAACGGATTGGGAAAGAGGTATGGACAATCACCAATACAGGTATCTTAGAACCCGGAGGTGTTGAATTTCAAATGTTTTGGTGTCGCGAACGGGGCAGTATCCGAAAATTAATCAATGACCTTTCGCCAGGAAAAAATGCTTTTGTTTTGATAGAGGCTTACAGTATTTCACTTATGGCAGATGAATGGTTTGAAACCTCAGTAGACTTAGCGGCTTTTACTTCATTTGGACGTGACCATCTTGATGTGCATTCCTCAATGGAAGAATATTTTGAAGCGAAATTTTCTCTGTTTCAAAACTGTCTTAAGCCAAAGGGCACTATGGTCATACATCAAAGCATTCCGAATATTTCAAGGTTTTCAGAACTATCAAAACAGAAAGGAATAGGAATGATCATTTATAACAACGAGATTTCCAACCAGGGTCTGCAGCCGGGTATTTTACATGAAAATTCTAACTGTGCCTTACATATTTCCAGGACTTTATGCGATTTCGACTACACGGATTCCGAAATGGATGAAATTTATCCGCTACCAGGAAGGATGGAGGAGGTGACAAATTCTTTTGGGATAAATATATATATTGATTACGCCCACAATCCAGATGGATTGGGTTTTACTCTTGAACAACTGAAGAAAGTTTGCAAGGGTAAAATTATTACTGTAATGGGTTGCGGGGGTGACAGGGATCCAGGTAAACGTTTGATGATGGGAAAAGTGGCAAATCAATTTTCGGACAAAGTAATTGTAACAGATGACAACCCTCGCACCGAGAATCCTTCGGTTATTCGAAAAACAATTATTGAAGGTTGCCCATTCGCATTGGAAATACCTTCAAGAAAGGAAGCGATAAAAACAGCACTGTTTATGGCCCAAAAAAATGACACCATTTTATTAGCCGGAATGGGCTCTGATTTTTGGCCGGGATTACAAGCCGAAGAAGCGCAAACCGACAGGTCTGTTCTTGAAAATTTATTCGAAAACATTAAAACTAATCACTATGAGAATAGCAGCAGTGGGAGACTCAGTTATGTGGGGACAAGGCTTGATGCCACCGCTTAACCCCAGTCATTTTGAAGGACAACAGAAATATTTTTTTAAAATTGTGGAATGGCTTCAAAATGAAGGGAAAGTCCAGGAATTTGATATGGCCGATTTTCAGGCCCATTCTGGAGCAATTATAGGAACCTCAGGGCAAAAAAGTAGTGAAGCAATTTTGTCAAGAGATGACGCTCCAAACAAAGAAGTCTATGATCTTTTTTATGGGGAGGTACCCGATGCTTTTCCTACGGTTTTAAGACAATTAGATAAACTAAAAGGCGGAGATACCATCGATCTTTTAATTATCAATGGTGGTCCGAATGACGTCGGAATATTGAACTCTGTTGAATTTTCTGATGTTTTTAAGGAAGGGTTAAGGTTAATTGATGAAGTTGCAAGTGTTAAACTTCCGGTTTTATTAAAAGAAGCCCGAAAGAAATGCCCTAATGCCTTGATTATTTATACAGGGTATTATCCTGCTCTAAGTGAAAGGTCTAGCGCTATTCGTGCATTAGACGAATTAAATATTTTTGCTCCTGTATTAAGATTTATCGCGCTTGATGAATTTTTAGGCGGCCTGTTTTTGGCTTTTAATCATGAAAGACTCAAAAAACAAGGTGTAAGTTTTCACCAAAGGATGCTTGCAAGATTTAGAGAGCAAATTGCAAAGTTTAATCTAAATCGTGATCCATCCTCGCCCCCAATTTTATTTTGCCCTTCAGGATTTGGACTTTCAAACGCAATGTTTGCACCTAACCAAATGATTTTTACCATTGAAGATGATCCGGGGGTCACAGCATTGAGAAAACCTTTCTGTGAGACCATTCAAGAAAAAGTCATAAAAAAAATTATGAATGACATGATTCTTGAAAACAATATTGTTTTGAATTCTGTAAATACTGTCGACGCAGCTAGAACTGCAAAAAAAACAGAGTTATTATGTAAAAATGCATTTACAGCACATCCAAATAAAAAGGGTGCCGAACAATACTATAAACAATTAAAAAAGCGAATTGAAATCCAGTTAAATTTCAGTCTTAGGAATCATTTTAAAGCGATGGATTCTCAGATTTTATCCATAAGAAAGCTCAAGGAAAAATATCCCTTTATATCTATTTCAAGTTTAAGGGGGCTATCGGATTTTTATTGGATGGAAGTTATTACTGTAGATTGCAAAATTACTACTGCTGATCCGATCATGGGAGCACATTTTTTAGTATTTCTTTACACAGTAAATTTTGATTTTGGATCGGGATACAGGCAGTTGAGGGGAGAAGATGGTAGATTCGTATTGGAGTTGTCTAATTCAAGTATAAATGCCTTAAGTCACCTGAGAATTCGTTATAGAAAAATACACCCTATGTTTTCTCCTAATACCACATTAAGCAATATCTCACTAGAAGTGGCTATACAAATTAATGGCTACCAAATTCGTACAATAAAATTGAATAGAAATTCTTTCAAAGCGTCCGGAGATTATATGGTTTGGGAAACACCAAAATTGAATTTAGAACCAGAATACTAATAATAATAATATGAAAACCAGAAAAACATTTCGAGCAGTAGCCGAATGGATGGATGATCGTTCTATTGAAAACAAGATGCCTTCTCCAGAATATGAATTGCGCTCTTTAGCAAAGCAGCATCGATGGATTAATTTTGATGAAACTAATATCTCATTCCGAAATATTATTGACCGGCACATGGGTGGCCCTGAGAGTAAAGAAATTTCATTCCTGTTTTATAATACCTGGCTGCTAGATGGAGTTGGCGGGATAGGAGGTAAACCCTTCCGTTCACTTCGGGCAGATCTTATTGGAAAAGAAATAAGAAATTCGGGTTACGATATTGTGGCATTGTGCGAGGTTTTTGAGGAAAAATATCAGAAAATCATTAAAAAACAACGGTTTAAATACGATGCTATGGGGCCCGTTTGGACTGTAGGTAATATTAGCAGCGGACTATATACTCTTTCTAAATTTCCATTGTCTTACAAACGACGTAGATTTGAAGAAAAGGGATACCCTCCTGATAGTTTTTCAAACAAGGGAATTTTATTCACAACCATTGATTTAGGTTTTGGTAAGATTGATTTATATTCAACACATTTATTTTTTGGAATATCAGGAGTTGAAGATGTTAATTCATTAGCTCTGAATTTAAATTTAAGAACAACAATTCAGCTTACACAACTTAAAGAATTAACAGAATTTATCAAAGAAACCCATAATCCAAAACATGTGGTGGTTGTTGCAGGAGACATGAATATAAATCCTGGGAAAAGCCGCACTAATGGTGGGGCCTATGAAAAGATGAGGGATCTTTTATCAAACATCACAATGAAAAACGGTTCAAAAATTTCCTTGGAGGACTTGTGGAAAACCAAAGGAGGGAAAAAGGGTGGCACCAATACACCGACCCAAGGCTGTGCATTTGACAATAGACTGACAAACCCCACTTCAGGAATTATTTATTGTAATGATGATACAAATGAAACAAATGAAGCAAAAAATGAGGAAGGAAGGTATGATTACATATTTGTTCAGAAACCAGTTTCATCTCACGAGATCATTGTGGATTTTTCAAGGATGAAACGCAGACCTTTCCCTTTTCCTGAGTTGAAATTTGAAGATGTAAAAGGTTTATTAACTCATCCCATTTTAATCCAGGATCCCACTTTTATACCGACAATTCGTAATATGAATACAACTCAGATAACTGAATTTGTATCAAAAAAAATTAATAAAGTTTGTGATGATCATCTTTCTGACCACATTGGCGTAGATGTTAAATTTCTGGTAAACAAGAAATAATAGGATTATTTTACACCCCATCCGCCTTTTAAAAAGATGCTTCATCAAAGTTGTTAAAGGGAATTTGCAGGGCTAAACAATTTACAGCCAATCTTCTGTAAAGAATTAAAAATTCATAACTTAGCTCCGCAATAAACCATTAAACTGAACTGAAATGGATAATCAGAACTTTTCAAGGCGCGATTTTCTGAAAGGCCCCCTTGCTTTTGGAATAACCGGGGCCCTGGGTGGGGGTTTGATAGCCTCCTGTACCTCCGGGAATGATGTAAGTAACCTGTATGACTACCCTAAAAGGCAGTTGACCCTCCCACCGCTGCTGGATGCCGCTCCCGACGGACCCCTCCTCAAAGCTGGCCTGGTGGGCTGCGGAGGCCGCGGAACCGGCGCTGCCCTCGACTTTCTGAATGCCGGCCCCAATGTTGCGGTAACTGCCCTGGGTGATGTGTTTAAAGACCGGGTGGATAATTGCCGCGCTAAGCTGAAAAGTGAGAAGGGTGTCGAAGTTCCCGAAGAAAACTGCTTCACCGGCTTCGACGCATTTGAGACAGTGATCGATTCGGGTGTTGATGTGGTTTTGCTTGCTACTCCCCCCAATTTTCGGCCCGAACATTTTGAGGCTGCCGTTAAAGCCCGGAAGCATGTCTTTCTTGAAAAACCGGTGGCCGTAGATCCGGTCGGGGTCCGTTCCATCCTCGCCACTGCAAAAATGGCTGATTCATTGGGTTTAAAAGTGGTCAGCGGCACCCACAAGCGCCATGAGACGGCTATTGTTGAACTCTTCAAACAAGTAAACGACAACGCCATTGGTCAGATCGTTTCTGCCAATATCTATTTTAACATGCAACAACTCTGGTACA
>CAYMXK010000017.1:0-25166 GCA_964393915.1 uncultured Prolixibacteraceae bacterium | reverse complement strand
TCTTTCAGCCTGTTCAGCAATTCACTCCTCCTGCGGGTTACAAAGAGGTTACCGGCTTTAACCTCTCCTGAAATGAGCAAGCCCTCGGCAATCGCCGTTCCCAGATTTCCCCCGCCGATGATGGCAATTTTTTTATTTTGCATCGATTTATATTTTTTTTAACATCACTACAATCAGAGAATTTTTTTCAACGAATTTACAAAGTAATTCACGTTTTCTCTCGCTAATGTGAGAGGCGGCAACAATCTTATCGTACTGGTACCGCTAAAACCTGTAAATATATGAAATTCGTTCAACAACCGGGTTCTTATCTCCTTCACCGGATAAGGGAACTCCATGCCAATCATCAATCCACGGCCACGAAGTTTCATTTCGGCCGGCAATTTTGATAGTTCCTCAAATACAAAATCACCAACATGACTGGCATTTTCAATAAGATTTTCATTTTCCATTACATCGAGAACAGCAATCCCGGCAGCACAGGCAAGGTGGTTCCCGCCAAAAGTGGTCCCCAGCATACCAGACCAGGGCTCTATTTCAGGATGAATAAGCACTCCCCCGATAGGAAAGCCATTGCCCATTCCCTTTGCTGTGGTTATAATCTGAGGTTTTACGCCGTCGTACTGATGGGCAAAGAATTTTCCGCTGCGTCCGTATCCGCTCTGAATTTCATCGAGAATCAACATCGCCCCGTACTTCTCACAGAGGGTTTCAAGGCTCTTCAAAAAACCGGGTGCAGGAAGGTTAATTCCACCAACGCCCTGTATGCCCTCAATCAGCACCCCTGCCACATCACCACCGGCCAGAGCTTCTTCAACTGCTTGCACATCATTGAAAGGAACGATGACCGCATTGGGCGTTTCATTTACCGGCGCTACAATTTTCGGATTGTCGGTGAGGGCAACAGCAGCTGAGGTTCTACCATGGAAAGCTTTGCCAAAGCTTACAAATTTCTTTCGGCCGGTAATAAACGATGCCAGTTTTATGGCATTTTCATTGGCCTCGGCACCCGAGTTACACAAAAAGAGCTGGTAATCGGGGTACCCCGACAACCTTCCCAGTTTCCGGGCCAATTCCTCCTGTAAAGGATTCCTTACAGAGTTGCTGTAAAATGCGATTTTCTGCAATTGTTCAGTGATTTTCTCAACGTAATGAGGATGGCTGTGACCGATTGAGATCACCGCATGCCCGCCATAGAGGTCGAGATAGGAAGTATTGTTTTCATCCCAGACGGTGCATCCGGATGCCCGGACAGGGGTGATATCAAGAAGCGGATAAACGTCAAATAAATTCATAATCAAATATTTTTGCCCGGGCTGACAGAGCCCAGGCGAATTAAAATGCAACGGCTTTCAATCTGAGGCCTTCATACTCACCGATGCCAAACATCAGGTTCATATTCTGTACAGCCTGACCGGAAGCACCCTTAAGCAGGTTGTCGGTACAACTTATTATCACCAGTTTATTCCCGTGTTTTTCCAGATAAAGTATGGCCTTGTTCGTGTTCACCACCTGCTTAAGCGACGGGTTCACTGCCGATACAGACACGAATGGATGTGTGCTGTAATAGCTGGAAAACAAATCCTTGGCGTTATCAAGTGAGCCTTCGAAATGGGTGTAGGCCGAAACAAAAATACCACGTGTATGATTTCCCCGTATAGGAACAAAGTTGAAATCATGGTTAAAGCCGGGCTGTAACTGTTTTATACTTTGCAGTATTTCACCCTGGTGCTGGTGCTCAAAGATCTTATAGGCACTCAGGTTGCTGTTGCGCCAGCTAAAGTGGGATGTTTCGGTGGGTTGCTGTCCGGCTCCCGTGGAACCTGTAATGGCCTGGACGTGTACCTCGGCGTTTAACAATCCGGCTTCCGCCAAAGGCAGGAGGGCCAGCTGTATGCCTGTGGCAAAGCAACCGGGATTAGCCACATACCGGGCTGTCCGGACAGCCTCACGGTTGAGTTCCGGTAATCCGTAAACAAATTGATGATCAGCACTTTTCTTTCGAAAATCGGTGCTTAAGTCAATTATTTTCAATCCATCGGGAAGTTGGTTGCGTTGTATCCAGGCCTTAGATTTACCATGGCCCATACAGAGGAAAACTACATCTGCCTCTTCCAGGTCTGCTGAACCGGAGAACTTCATATCGGTTTCACCCAGCAAATCGTCGTGAACATCGGCAACAGGGTTACCTGCATTGCTTTCGCTTTGGGCAAACACAATTTCAGCATGTGGATGATTAATGAGCAGGCGGATCAGTTCCCCTGCGGTGTAGCCTGCGGCGCCAATTATACCTGTTTTGATCTTTTTCATTGTTATCTGTGTTAGAGACGCACGGTGTGCGTCTTATTATGAGACGCACGCCGTGCGTCTTTACTGTAATCGATACGCATTACGTTCGCTTTGTAGAGACGCACTGCCGTGCGTCTTTACTGCGATGCGTCTCTACTGCCGTGTGTGGCCGTTGATGGTATGATATATTTTGAGGGAGTTACCGAGGATGGCAGTAAAGCCTTTTACGTCATCTCCGCTCCAGCCTTTGCTTTCTTCGCCATATTTGCCAAACACCGGACTCATGAGGTCGTTGGGGGATTCTATTCCCTGCAGCTCAAAACGGTAAGGCTTCAAGGCCACTTTTACGGTACCATTCACCGTTGTCTGTGTACTTTCAAGGAATGTTTCCATATTGCGCATCACCGGATCAAGGAAAAGAGCCTCATGAAGGAACATGCCATACCAATTCGCAATCTGCTCTTTCCAATATAACTGCCACTTACTTAAAGTGTGCTTTTCCAGAAGATGATGGGCTTTGATGATAATCAGCGGGGCTGCCGCTTCGAAACCTACGCGGCCTTTAATGCCGATTATGGTGTCACCTACATGGATATCGCGGCCAATGGCGTAGGGTGAGGCCAAAGCTTCGAGTGCCTGAATGGCAGCCGGACCGCTTGCAAACCTTTGCCCGTCAACGGCTTTCAGTTCGCCCTTTTCAAAAGTAAGTTCAACAACTACCGGCTCTTTGGCAGACAACTGGGTAGGGTATGCACTTTCCGGCAGAGGCTGGTCAGATGTGAGGGTCTCCTTTCCTCCGATGCTGGTACCCCAGAGGCCCTGGTTTATACTGTATTGCATCTTTACAAAATCGTCTTCAACACCGTGCTTGCGCAGGTAATCTATTTCCTGATCGCGGCTCAGGGAAAGGTCACGGATGGGTGTCACGATATGGATTCCAGGGGACAACACCTCGTAGGTAAGGTCAAATCTGACCTGGTCATTACCTGCTCCGGTACTGCCATGGGCAACATATTTAGCACCAATCTTTTTGGCGTACTCGATGGTTGCAATCGCCTGAAAAACCCTTTCTGAACTCACCGATATCGGGTAGGTATTGTTGCGAAGTACATTGCCAAAGACCATATAGCGAATGCACTTATTGTAATACTCTTCCGTAATATCGATAGAAACATGCTCTTTGGCACCAAGCCGGTAAGCCTTCTCTTCAATCCTGGCCAGATCGGCCTCAGTGAAACCACCTGTATTGGCAATGGCGGTATACACTTCAAATCCTTTCTCTTCGGTTAAATACTTAACGCAAAACGAGGTATCCAATCCCCCGCTAAAAGCCAAAACTAATTTTTCTTTCATAATCTATATAATATAATTGTTATCGTGGTATTAGAGACGCACTGCCGTGCGTCTTTACGGAAACGCACGGCCCTGCAATAGGAACGTAGAGACGCACGGCCGTGCGTCTTTACTTATTTCGGTATTTGCGTAATAATTCCAGGGCATATTTTGGATTGAGTTTTCGCATGTAATCCAACAGAGAGCGTTTTTTGATTTCATTTACAGTTCCATTGGCATTGCCGTTTTTTTCCGTTTCCCAGGCCGGATCAAAGAGCATACCGGTACAAAGGCATTTGCTTCTGCTGGTCCGCTGCAGGATATCGTAATTTACACATCCCTGGCATCCCTTCCAGAAAGCCTCATCGTCGGTCAATTCTGAATAGGTAACCGGGCGGTAACCCAACTGGTGGTTGATTTTCATTACAGCCATACCTGTGGTGAGACCAAATATTTTTGCCTCCGGATATTTGGTACGGCTGAGCTCAAAAGCTTTCATTTTAATCTCCTTTGCCAGACCAATGCCCCGGTAATCGGGGTTCACGATCAGACCGGAATTGGCCACATATTTTGACGTTCCCCAGGTTTCAATATAACAAAATCCCGCAAAATCATCCCCGTCTAATGCAATAATTGCTTTCCCTTCCTCCATTTTTGTGGCGAGGTACTCGTAGGTTCTGCGCGCAATCCCGGTGCCTCGCTGTTTTGAAGCTATATCGATGTGGTCGTTGATGGTATCAACATACTTCAGATGTTGTGGCCCGGCTACTTCAACCCTTATATTCTTAAGTTCTTTCATTTAATCTTATTAAAAATTGCTTATTTATTAAGGTATAAGATGTGACTCGCATTACCCGATAGCTATCGTGATTAATAATTTCCGTTTACGCCAGCCGGCGGATCATGCTCTTTTCATCTTTAAAAACGCAATGTTGTTCTTAATATTAATACTATAAATTATTCTTTATAAATGGCATAATCCTTTTAAGGGCTGCCATCATTTCATTTCGGGTTACCCCTTCCTTCAAAATGACCAGAATGGTATCGTCTCCTGCAATGGTGCCGATAATCTCCCATGGGTTGGCATTATCAATTACAGCGGCAATACTGCTGGCGTAACCGGGAAGGGTTCTTATCACGCTAAGATTTCCGGAAAAACGAATTCCCCGGAACCCATCGGCCAAAAAATTAATCCTTTCAGGATCACGCATTTCAGCCTGTTTGTTCATCTGTCCAGGCATCACATATACGTAACCATCGGAACCGTCGGCTACCTTGGCAACCTGCATTACTTTCAGATCACGGGAAAGCGTGGCCTGTGTCAGGTTATACCCTTTTTCGCGTAACAGCTCCAAAAGTTTTTCCTGACTACTTATGCGGTCTCCGGTAATTAGCTGGTGTATGACCTGGTGACGATCAGTTTTATTTTTCAAATATGTATATTTATACATTTATTCTGCAAATTTATGCATTTTTTATTCAATTGTTATCATGACTTTAAAAAAAATGTATATTTTTGCCGCAGTAATAAATTTGAACTTAATTATTCTGTCTGACAATGCAGAAATTGAAGAGACTAATTTTAAGAGATCAGAAAGCATATTTTCACGCTTGAACTACAAATGGTAGATCAGGCGTTTTTTTTTATTCTTAAATTCATATCAGTATGTTTGACTTTACAAGAGCAAGATTAATTCTGGAAGACGGTACAGTTTTCGAAGGCAAATCCTTTGGCTATGAAAATTCCGTAGCGGGTGAAGTAGTTTTCTACACCGGCATGACAGGATATCCCGAAAGCCTTACTGATCCCTCCTATTCGGGACAGATCCTGGTTTCGTCCTATCCTTTGGTTGGCAACTACGGGGTGCCAAAAGACGAATCCGAGAATGGAATCAGCCGCTTTTTCGAGTCGGAGAGAGTCCATATTACCGGCCTTATCGTATCAGATTATTCATTTGAATTCAGCCACTGGAACGCAGAAAAGAGCCTGGCTGACTGGCTTAAGGAAAACAAAGTGCCCGGACTATATGATATTGACACAAGGGCCCTAACAAAGATACTCCGTGAAAAGGGCTCCCTACTCGGTAAAATTGAGTTTGAAGGACAGCCAGTCGAATTCTTTGACCCCAACCTTGAAAACATGGTGGCGAAAGTCAGCTGCAAAGAAATTTCCGAACACGGAAATGGAGAACATCGTGTGGTGCTGATAGATTGCGGAGTTAAACACAATATCATCAGGTGTCTAATCGAGCGGAACGCTACGGTACTGAAAGTGCCCTGGGATTATGACTTTACGAATGAAAAATATGATGGCATTTTTCTCACGAACGGACCGGGTGACCCTGCCATGTGTGAAGTGACGGTTGACAACATCCGTAAGGTACTGGATGATGACAAACCGTTGATGGGAATATGCCTGGGCAATCAGCTTCTGGCAAGGGCCGCAGGTGCTGATACCTTTAAGCTGAAGTACGGACACAGAAGCCATAATCAGCCGGTTATACTGGTGGGCACAGAAAGGTGTTTTATTACACCCCAGAATCATGGTTATGCCGTTTCTCCTGAGACCCTCCGGGGAGATTGGGAACCGCTCTTTATCAATGCCAATGATGGAACAAATGAAGGTATCCGACATAAAACAAAACCATTCTTCTCCACGCAGTTTCACCCCGAAGCTACCAGTGGACCGGTAGATACCGAATATTTATTTGATGAGTTTATGGAGAGTATTGTAAAAAACAAATTGACAAAATGATAGATACAACCATTAAAAAAGCCCTGGTACTCGGATCAGGAGCATTAAAAATAGGCGAAGCCGGTGAATTTGATTACAGTGGTTCACAGGCATTGAAAGCACTGAAGGAGGAGGGTGTGGAAACCATCCTGATCAACCCCAATATTGCCACCATTCAAACATCGGCAGAAATTGCCGATAAAATTTATTTTCTTCCCATTACACCCTTCTTCGTTGAAGAGGTGATCAAAAAAGAAAAGCCACAAGGCATTCTTCTTGCCTTTGGAGGCCAGACTGCATTAAATTGCGGAGTAGCCCTTCACAGGGCAGGTGTGCTCGAAAAGTATAACCTGAAAGTAGTCGGGACTCCCGTACAGGCCATAATGGAAACCGAAGACCGGCAACTTTTTGCCAACATGCTGGGTGAGATCGGGGTAAAAACTCCGATGAGCGTATCTGCACTCAATATGGACGAAACCATTGCAGCAGCCCGAAAGCTCGGGTTTCCCCTCATTATAAGGGCTGCTTATACTTTGGGGGGATTGGGCAGTGGTTTCTGCAACAACGAGGAAGAACTAAGGGCACTGGCTTCCAAAGCCTTCAGTTACAGCCCGCAAATATTGGTGGAAGAATCAATCAAAGGGTGGAAAGAGGTAGAATATGAAGTGGTGCGTGACCGCTTCGACAACTGTATCACGGTTTGTAATATGGAAAACTTCGATCCCCTTGGTATACATACCGGTGAGAGCATCGTTGTTGCTCCTTCACAAACCCTTACCAATAGAGAGTACCACAAATTAAGGGAGATTTCCATAAAAATCATACGAAGGGTGGGAGTTGTCGGAGAATGCAACGTTCAGTTTGCACTGGATCCGCACAGCGAAGATTACCGGGTAATTGAAGTTAATGCAAGGCTCTCGCGCTCATCGGCACTGGCTTCGAAAGCAACAGGCTATCCATTGGCTTTTGTTGCCGCAAAGCTGGGTTTGGGATATGGATTGCACCAATTGCGCAATTCGGTTACCAAAGTGACCACCGCCGCATTCGAACCGGCGCTGGATTACTGTGTGGTGAAAATCCCCCGCTGGGACTTGAGCAAATTCACAGGGGTGACAAAAACCATTGGAAGTGCCATGAAAAGTGTGGGAGAGATTATGGCCATAGGCCGATCTTTCGAAGAAGCGATCCAGAAAGGCATCCGGATGGTTGGACAGGGCATGCACGGGTTTGTTGGAAACCGCGAAGAGATAACCATCGAAGCCGTGGAAGAAGAGTTGGAAAATCCCACCGACCGCAGGATTTTTGCGATTGCAGAGGCTTTTTACAAGGGCTACACCGTTGAAGACATATACCAGCGCACCAAAATTGATCGTTGGTTTCTCCAAAAATTACAGAATATATTCTCGCTGCGCAATGAATTATTGAACTATAGTACACTCGAAACATTGCCACCCGAATTGCTGAAAATGACAAAGAAAGCGGGATATTCCGATTTTCAGATCGCCCGCCTGGTGTTGAAATTACCTGTGACAAAAATGGAAGAAGGGGTTCTCAAAGTAAGGAAATTCAGACAATCTTTGGGAATTGTGCCGGTTGTTAAGCAGATCGACACCCTTGCCGGCGAATATCCAGCCCAGACCAACTACCTTTACCTGACATACAACGGCACAGAAAACGACATCGAATATAGCAAAGATGACAAGTCCGTTATTGTACTTGGATCTGGGGCATACCGTATTGGAAGTTCCGTCGAATTTGACTGGTGTTCTGTCAACGCGGTAAAAACCATTCAGGAACAGGGATATCGTTCGGTCATGATCAATTACAACCCGGAAACGGTAAGTACCGATTACGACACCTGCGACCGACTCTATTTTGATGAGCTAACGCTGGAAAGGGTACTTGACATTGTGGAACTGGAGCAACCCCACGGCGTTGTTGTATCGATGGGAGGCCAGATCCCCAACAACCTGGCTATGAAGCTGCACCGGCAAAATGTTCCCATTCTGGGCACCTCTCCTCTGAAAATTGACAACGCAGAGGACCGTGACAAGTTTTCATCCCTACTGGACACCATCGGGGTTGATCAGCCGCGCTGGGCTAAGCTGTCAACCATCGCGGAAATCAGAAAATTTATTGACGTGGTAGGGTACCCTGTTCTGATCAGGCCTTCTTATGTACTCTCGGGAGCGGCTATGAACGTGGTTTCCAACGATGAGCAGCTGGATCATTTTCTGCAGATGGCTGCAGATGTATCAAAACAGCACCCCGTGGTAGTCAGTGAATTTATCGAAGATGCGAAGGAAATAGAAGTAGATGCGGTTGCCAGCAATGGAGAAATGATCGCCTACGCAATATCCGAACACGTGGAATTTGCCGGAGTACACTCAGGCGATGCCACCATAGTATTTCCTCCTCAAAAGCTTTATGTCGAAACCATTCGGAGGGTTAAAAAAATATCCCGCAAAATTGCCGAAGCGCTTGAGATCACAGGGCCCTTTAATATTCAGTTCCTTGCAAAAGACAACGATATCAAAGTGATCGAGTGTAATCTCAGGGCATCCAGAAGCTTCCCGTTCGTATCGAAGGTAATGAAGCTCAACCTGATAGATATTGCCACCAAAGTAATGCTCGGCATTCATGTCGAAAAGCCGGACAAATCGCTGTTCGAACTCGACTATGTCGGGGTCAAGGCTCCTCAGTTTTCCTTTGCACGCCTTCTCAATGCCGATCCTGTTTTGGGAGTCGACATGGCATCAACAGGCGAAGTGGGATGCATTGGTGAAAACTATTACGAAGCCATCCTAAAAGCCATGCTTTCGGTAGGATATAACATCCCAAAGAAAAATATTCTGATATCTTCAGGGCCATCGAGATCGAAAATCGAACTGCTAACCAGCGCCCGGATGCTGGTGGAGCGGGGATATAACCTCTTTGCAACCGAAGGTACCCACAAGTTCTTCATGGACAATGGAGTGCAGAACACCCTTTTGCATTGGCCAGACGAGGAGGACCGTCATCCAAATACGCTTGAATATCTCCGCGAAAAGAAAATTGACCTCGTGATCAATATACCCAAAAACTTTACCCGCAGGGAATTGCGCAACGGGTACAACATCCGCAGAAGCTCAATTGATTACAATATTCCGCTGATTACCAATTCAAGGGTTGCCAGTGCATTTGTATATGCCATCTGTAAATATACCCCTGAAACACTTACCATCAAGAGCTGGGAAGAATATTCCTGATGCCCCAATGGGTGTAGCATAAATTTACCATCTTTCAAAAAAATAATATGAAGCGAAGAAGTTTTTTACAGGCCGCAGCCTTCACAACCACCGCTCTTGCGGTACCCTCCATTCTCTCTGCCGCACTTTCCGGAGGAAAAAGAAAGCAAACGGTTGAGTTAAAAAGTGGCAGTGTAATTCTGTTTCAGGGAGATTCCATTACCGATGCGGGAAGGGAAAAAACGCGCGAATTGCCCAATACAGCGAGTTCATTTGGCGGAGGATACGCTTTTCTGGCAGGATCGGCGCTGTTAAAAAATATGGCATCCAAAGAGCTTCAGGTTTACAACCGGGGGATCAGCGGGAACAAAGTATTTCAGTTGGCCGACCGCTGGCAGAAAGATTGTCTGGACCTTAAGCCTGATGTACTCAGTATACTAATTGGTGTGAATGACTATTGGCATTTTCGCAATGGCCAGTACAATGGCAATGTGGAAACCTATGAAAACGACTTCAGGAAATTGCTGACACAGACTAAGGCGACTCTTAATAATGTACAACTGGTTATTTGCCAACCCTTTGCTTTACCAGGAACTACCGCCGTAGATCAAAGCTGGGTGGAACCATTTTCAGCCTATCAGGCATCTGCAGCCAAAATATCAGAGGAGTTCAATGCGACCTGGGTTCCTTTCCAGAAAGTGTTTGACGAGGCATTAAAACATGCACCTGCATCGTGGTGGGCGCCCGACGGCGTACATCCGTCTATGGCCGGGGCATACCTCATGGCTGCTGCATGGATGAAAGCAGTTACCGGAACAAATATTTAATCTGACAGGCATACAATCATTGTATTAAAATAAGTCAGGAGCTTGTTTTCTCCAACAAGCCGTCGGGGAGAATACGGAAACGGGGAATTTCAACTCCCGGTTCACTGAGTATATAGACAAGTCCCAGTGAGTTGCCGGTAGTATCGGGTTTTGCCAAAATTTCCATGGTGGAAGACCTGAACTGCGGAAGATGGTGGAGAATATCGCCGGATTGATTGGATATGGTAAGTCCTGTTTCCGGGTGTGAGAAAAATATCCAGCTTTTGAATTTAATGCTGTCAGATGAAGTATTTTCCAGATTGTGAGTTAGTGAAACCTCATTCAACCTGTTCCTGTCCCCGACCCAACCGGCACGGTGACATGCGGCATATGCCAGCAAACCCATTAGGAAAATGGTGATAAGAATGTCCTTAAACTTCATACCTATATAATCATAAACCCCGCCAAATGGAGGGGAGAATAAAATATGTGAATTTATTATATAACTTATATTCAGTGCGTTACATCTCTATAATATTTTTCTATAACCTGCCATGCACCAAAAAATTCACGCGGTAAACTTATATCATTTTTTTAATCCTTCAGAGAACGTTCACCGAATTAATAATTAATTAACACCCCATAGTTCCAACCCTAACAACACGCCTCCCTTAAAACCCTGGGAATTCTGAGCTGACAACAGGGGAGAGCATACCAAAGCACCCGGAGAAGGGTTTCTCTCCAATTTAATGGCAATTTTTTGGAAACATTGGATTACACAGGCTGGTATTACGAACCTGTCCGTTCGGCCATGGCTGACATCTTCCAGGCATCTGGAGTCAACCGAAAAATCGCTGCAAAGGAGAATTCGCAGGTATAACTTTTACTTCACAAAGTACGTACATTTTACCGGTAGCCGCAAAACCGGATTTTCACATATATATGAGTGATCGCTTGCGGCCGTGAAATTCTACCGACGAAAGATGCTGTTTGCCCGTAATTATTATCAATACATCAATTGTGCTGGTAGGATGAGTTTAAGATCCCCTAAGGGAGGAGGCTGAGGAACTTGAAAATTATTCAACAACTATATCCTGGATATTTATGAAACTGAAAAACAAGCACATTTTATGTTTCGGGGAGATGCTTTGGGACCGGTTGCCTACCGGTTCGAAACCAGGAGGCGCACCAATGAATGTTGCCCTGCACCTGAAAAGATTTGGCCTGTCTCCCTGGCTTGCCAGCCGGGTTGGTGACGACGATGCCGGAAGGGAATTGGTTGACTTTCTAAAGCAGAATAAAATTAAGACGGGCCTGGTGCAACGGGGGAAAACCCTGCCTACAAGCGAAGTAATTGTTCATCTGGATTCGCATGGCAATCCATCTTATGAAATATGTGAACCAGTGGCGTGGGACAACATTGCATGGACACATAAGCTGGCTGAACGGGCTGAACAGGCAGGGATTATTGTGTTTGGCACTCTCGCTGCCCGCAGTGAAATTACGCGAAACGCATTGCTTAACCTTCTCAACACCAAGGCTTACCGAATCCTGGACGTCAATCTGAGGCCTCCCTATGACCGTCAGGATATCGTCGAAATGTTGATAAGCAAAAGCGATTTTGTGAAGATGAGCATCAACGAACTATCAACCATTGCGAAATGGCTGAAACTACCCTGGTATAGTGAAGAATCGGTAATGCGTGAGATGGTTGATCACTTTGGCTTATCAGGAGTCTGCCTCACACGAGGGGAAAATGGTGCAGCACTCTGTGTCAGGGGTCATTTCTATGAAAATGCCGGATATAGGGTTGATGTTATGGATACAGTAGGATCAGGTGACGCATTTCTGGCGGCCATGTTATATTCCTTCACAGAAAGGAAACCACCAGAAGAGGCTCTGGATCTTGCCTGCGCTGCAGGTGCACTGGTTGCGTCAAAATCAGGCGCTAACCCTGAATACAATATCGAAGATGTCGAAAATCTGATGAAACGCTCACCTATCATCGAAAATTAAGGCAGCCCCGTTCAATCCAGTTTACGGCTGACTTCCTTTCCAAAACCCTCAATTTCGATATGATCCGAAAAGACTGAAACGATGGCATAGCCATTATCGGTCTCTTCCACCATGCCCCTGAACATGATGTGATGAATGCCATCTACGGGTATATGCTGGCTGATGTGCCCATGACCTGCCAAAAAAGCATAAACATTCGGATACCTGCTAATCAATGTGTTAACCTCGCTAGAATTCCAAAGCATTCCCGAAGTTTTTGCAGATTGAACAGGAAAATGGCAGGCAACGATTACCCTTTCCCCATTCATTTCAGCTTTGTAGAGCTCCTTTTCAAGCCATTTCATCTGCTTTGTTCCAATGGCACCATTCCATGGCTGTGCCTGAGGAAGCCCCTGAGCCTTTATTCCGGCAAGCATGGCCCCGGCTTTCTTATAGCCGGCCGAACCCTTTTTGTTGATATAGAGGCTGATGTCATTCCCATTCAATACAATAAACCGCCAACCCTCGTTTGAAAATGCATAGTTCAGCCTTTTCAGGGCCATCCGGTCCATGGTTGCCTTTAACCCCGGAAAGGCCGGATCGAAGTCATGATTGCCGGCAACATGATAAAGAGGCATGGAAAGGCCCGATGTAATAGAGTTAAGCGTATCATAGCTTTTGATGTTGTCATTGATAAAATCACCCAGGCTGACAACAAAGCCGACCTCAGCCATATTAAAATGGGCGACAGCCTCAGCCAGCTTGGCCGGTGATTTCCGGTAGTGCCTGGTGCCGGCATCTGGTATATCTGCATATTGTACATCGGCAATAATGCCGAAAGTAAACAATGGTTCCTGCCCTGATTGCGCCTTAAGTGAGATAGTGAGGGCTGCAAAGATCAGGCTGAATACAATTAGTCTAAGGTTACTCATAAAATAGGTTTTTATTGATTTACAATAATACAATATTCAATTAAAATATAGCATTTGTTACCAGCGCTTTTTCCTGCTGAGCGCGATGAGTATAAAAACTTTAGTACATGCTGGGGCGGTTTAACCCAACTGTGTTGTTGAATGCCTAACGCCTGACAAGTCTCTTTGTTCAACGCTCGTCAAGATTACTGCATGCAAGCTGCTGACTGCTGCTATTTGCAGACATCCTGCCATTTAAACCCTGCCAAATAACTCTTTGCGCAGTATTTTGCAGCAAGGCCTCTTCGAAAAATCATGCATTTACATGCTCCTCTGCACGATAGGAAGACCGGACCAACGGACTGCTCTCCACAAATCTGAAGCCCTTTTGGATGCCAATTTTCCGGTACTCTGCAAAGACCTCCGGCGTGAAATACTCCTTCACCGGCATATGGGTAGCTGTCGGGGCAAGATATTGCCCGATGGTCATGACTTTCGCCCCTGCCTCCAGCAGGTCATCCATGGTCTGCAGCACTTCCTCCCGGGTTTCACCCAACCCAAGCATGATCCCGGATTTGGCAATTTTTCCCTGCGAAGCGATATAGCTCACCACATCGAGGCTGCGACGGTATTTGGAGGCAAACCGCACAAATGGGGTAAGCCGCTCAACGGTTTCCAGGTTGTGCGAGATTACGTCAGGAGCCGCATCGATTACCTGCTGTATAAGATCAGTTTTACCCCTGAAATCAGGTATCAATACTTCAATCCGGGTTAAAGGATTCAGCCGTTTAACTTCTGTGATGGTACGCGCCCATATCCCGGCTCCCTGGTCGTCAAGATCGTCGCGATCGACAGAGGTAATCACGCAATGCTTAACACCCATGATCCGCACGGTTTCTGCAAGTTTTTCCGGTTCAAACTCATCAGGAGGCAAAGGTTTGCCCGATTTTACGGCACAAAATTTACAGCGGCGAGTGCAAACATCGCCCAATATCATAAAAGTGGCTGTGCCCCGGCTCCAGCATTCACCAATATTCGGACAGTTCCCACTTGTGCAGATAGTATGTAACCCATGCTTTTCAACCAGGTTCTTCACCTTTGAATAGCTCTCCCCTTTGGGCATTTTCATTTTCATCCAGCCGGGTAACCGCTGTCTTTCATGAAGCTCGTGTGCCATTATCAGAATTTTTTGGCAAAATTAACCTTTCTCCACTTATTATCTGTAAAAAAGATTAAGACTTTTAAATCTTTAAATAAACAGGGAGGTTTTGCGGAAAAAGAAAACATATCTCTACTTATAACCGTTCTTTCATGGAGAGTGTTATTTTTGCAGAAATACTGAAGATTATTTATGAAGAAACTTTTTTTAAGTATACTGGCTTTATTAGTTGTTGCCGAAGTTTTTGGGCAGGTGCGCCTCGACCAGAGCATGATTCAACTGGCCACGCAATATTATAATGCACGCGATTTTGAAAAGGCAGCCCCGCTATTAAAAGATATCTACCAGGTAAGTAAAAACCGCTATTATTTCAGATTATACATTTCAAGCCTGACAGAATTGCAGCGGTTTCAGGAAGCTGAAAATGAAATCAGGAGTGAAATTAAGCGGGATCGCAATCCACAGCCCGATTTACTTGTTCATTGGGGCTATCTGCTCAAACTTCAAAAACTTGAGGACGAAGCAGTTGCCAAATACCAGGAGGCAATCCGCGCCACACCCGCCAATCGCAGCAGTTACATCAATACCGGAAATATGTTTATCCAATGGCGGGAGTTCGAGTGGGCCGAAAAGCTATATAATCATGGAAAGAAAGCAGTTCCCGGCGAAGGTTTTCACAGCGAGCTGGCGAGTGTGTACAGCTACCTGCGTAATTACACCAGCATGCTCGGGGAGCTGCTTTATCTGGTAAAAATGGATGAAAACAATCTGCCTCGTGTGCAAAGCAACCTTACCTCAGCCATGTATCTCGATATTGAGAATGGACTAAGAGATGAATTCAGAACAACCATTCTGCGCCGTATCCAGGCTGAGCCGGAAGTATTGGCGTACAACCGGCTGCTTATCTGGTTTTTTCTTCAGGAGCGCCAATTTTCAGCAGCACTGAGGCAGTCAATTGCCCTCGACCGGCGCACCGGCACGGAAGAACAGCAGATTCTGATGCTCGCCCAGACAGCACTAAATAACGAAAGCTACCAGGATGCCAGTGCGGCTTACGATTATATTATGTCAAAAGGGAAGCAAAATCCTTCCTGGCTGACAGCTTTCATGTTCAAACTCCACGCAGACTATCAATATTATACCCTTGAGGAAGCTGAAAACCTTGAAAGCGGCCGGGAACTGGCCGCCAAATTTGATGAAGGCCTCGGCGTCATGGGATACAGCGCCGCCAATGTTTTCCTTATCCGGGAGTATGCCCACCTGCTGGCCTTTTACCTGGAAGATCCTCAGGCGGCGATTGCCGTGCTCGAAAAAGGATTGGAAATTCCGGGGCTCCGGCCGGCGGAAGCGGGTGAAATCAAAACAGAACTGGCGGATGTCTATTTGTATGCCGACGACCCCTGGGAAGCCATACTCCTCTATTCCCAAGTAATAGATGCCAACAGGAACAACAGCCTCGGCGACGAGGTGAAACTCAAAAAAGCACGCCTAGGCTATTATTTGGGCAACTTTTCATGGGCAAAGGCGCAACTCGACGTACTTAAAGCCAGTACTTCCAAACTCACTGCCAACGATGCCATGGAACTTTCACTTTTCATTTCCGGCAACATCAGCCAGGACAGCATCGATAAAGCACTCACGTATTTTGCGCGTGCCGACTTGCTCTTTTTCAGAAATAAAAACCAGGAGGCGCTTAACACCCTCGATACCATCGATTTGCTTTTCCCCTATCACTCAGTGGTTGATGATGTTTTATACCGCAAATCAAGAATTCATCTCGCCAACAATGAGCCGGAGCCTGCTGTTGAGATGCTGGAACGCATTGCCAGGGAATTTCCCTCCGGACTGCTGGCCGATGATGCACTATACCTGCTGGCCGATACTTATAATTTCAGGTTCAACGACCGTAGGAAGGCTGCAGATACCTACCGCAGAATCCTGTTCGAGCATCCGGGAAGCATTTATGTTCCTCAGGCCCGTGAAAAATTCAGGGAGCTCAATATTGAACTACCTGATATTGAAAAGAACGAGGAATTACCAGCCGGGGAAGAACAGTTCTTCAAAGGTATCATTCCTTAAATCATTATGGAGAAGTCTGACAAAAGCCTGATTTTTGCACTTGCCGCTGTACTGATCTGGTCGACCGTGGCAACGGCTTTCAAAATCGGACTCCGGGAACTGCACTTCTCACAATTGATCTTTCTTGCTGCAGGCATTTCTGCCCTCTTTCTTTTTGGGTACCTGCTTATCACAGGCAAGCTCGGACAACTGAAGAAAACAACCCGAAGAGATATTCTCCGGTCTGCGATTACGGGAGCATTAAATCCCTTCGGATATTACCTGATACTTTTAAAGGCCTATTCCCTGCTTCCGGCGCAACTGGCGCAACCCCTCAATATGATCTGGCCAATTACACTTGCAATGCTTTCTGTGCCTATGCTGGGACAAAAAATCAGCTGGCGTAGTTTCCTTGCTTTAGGGCTAAGCTTTGCAGGCATCGTAGTATTGTCTTCGCAGGGAGGAATCTCCGGTTTTAGGGAAACGAACCTTTGGGGTGTATTTCTTGCGGTGGGCAGCTCAGTATTCTGGGCGCTTTACTGGATACTCAATGTAAAGGACCGCCGCGACGAAGCCGTTAAACTTTTCATGAGTTTTCTTTTTGGCTTTTTTTATCTGTTGATTATTCTTCCCTTTGTGTCAGGTTTCCGTTTTCCGTCCGGCCCCTCACTGTGGGCTGCCATTTACATCGGTTTTTTTGAAGTAGGTATTACTTATCTTCTTTGGATGAAGGCCATGCAAATGAGTACAAACAATGCAAAAACCGGAAGCCTTATTTTTATCGCTCCCTTTATATCCCTTATCTTTATATCCTTAATACTCAAAGAAAAGATATTTACTACCACGATTACAGGATTGGTTCTGATCATTTCAGGTATTGTATGGCAACAGTTTTTCATTAAAAAGACACAATGAAGATAAACTCACTTCGGATATTAGGTATCGACCCGGGAACTTCTGTAACCGGGTACGGCCTGGTTCAGATCACAGGGAACAAGCCTGAAATTATGGCAATGGGAATCATGCGGCCGGGTAAATTCGACGACCATTATCAGCGTCTTCAATACCTGCATGGACGTGCACTGCAAATCATCGACGAGTATAAACCGGAAGTTCTGGCCATAGAAGCGCCATTTTACGGTAAAAATGTGCAATCGATGTTAAAACTCGGGCGGGCACAGGGGGTGATCATGGCAGCGGCACTTTACAGACAAATGCCCATCTTTGAATATGCGCCCCTACTGGTCAAACAATCGATTACAGGTATGGGCCGGGCCAGTAAAGAGCAGGTTTCCTATTTTCTCCAGAATATTTTTCATCTTACCGACCTGCCCAAAGAACTTGATGCCACCGATGCTGTCGCGGTTGCCATCTGTCATTTTATTCAGCAATCAAAGCCAGTTCACAACCGTGAATTTAAAAACTGGGGCGATTTTGTGAAGAAAAATCCCGGGAGGGTGAAGTAAATGCGTCATCATATCATTGCAACCTGATCAGCATCAGCTGTAAACCGTAAGAACCAGTTTGCGGGTGCCACCAAAATTTCTGAATTCACAAAGATAAATCCCCTGCCAGATACCCAAATTCAAAGCACCATTGGTTATAGGAAGAGTAAGAGTCTGCCCCAGCAAGCTGGCTTTCAGATGGGCAGGCATGTCATCGGGCCCTTCGTCAGTGTGGGCATAGAGAGGGTGATTTTCAGGCACCAGCATATTCATAAAACGTTCAAAATCATACCTTACCGTTGGATCCGCATTTTCATTCAAGGTAATGCCGGCCGATGTATGCCTGATCAGGATATGCAACAATCCCACCTCTGGAAGCTTGGGCAGACTATCAGTTATCTGACTGGTTATCAAGTGATATCCTCTGCGAAAAGGAGATAGTGATATTTCTTTTTGCCAGATCATAACCGGTTAATTACCCCAGACAACCGGGGATTTTGCCTTACCAATACTTTGAAGTTCATTTTTGGAAGCGCCGGGTTCCAGCAGGTAGGCGGCAACTTCAACAATTACAGTCTGCCCGTTGGTCGGATAAGTAGATGTTTGCCATCCCTGGGTAGTTTTTCCGAAGGAATAGTTGTCGGTAACCCTGTTGAAAATCGGAGAAACAAATAGGATATCACCATTTTCAGCAAGCAGCTTAACATTGTAGGAATCGGCATTGGTAACAGTTACCCACTCCACATCAACCAGGTCGGTGGTTGTCAAATATTCGCAACTTGTTATGACCGGAGGATAAACTACCGCAGTATTAAGAATATCAAAGAAAGATTGGGTTTGTCCTCCCTTAAAGGTAGCATTGAACACATAACTGCCGCTGACTGGCGGTTCACTTGTATATTGTGCCAGAGGGGTATTCCAGACATAATCCTGTTTGAAGCCAAGGTAAGGCTGCAAGGTATACACCAGAGCCTCATGTCCGGTTACCTGAACATTAACTGAGCTGAATTCAGAATAGGAAAAAGCATGCAGTCCGAGCCCCATCAAAGTATCCTGATCAACTATTTCAACCAGGATGAATGCATCACCAAAACCAACGGGATCCGTCTCCGAGTCGACACAGGATGACATCAAAAGAGGGACGGTGAGTAAAAATAGAATCGAAAATTTCATAATAACTGCTTTCATAACTATGTACATTATTTAATTTAAAACCTTTGTGATTAGTATTAAGATGTAAAAATTGCACAAAAGTTGCGCCATAAAAAGAATAAAACGTTATAAATTAATTAACACGGTCATTTAGTGAGGTTTGAAAAGAAAATAAAAACACTATCTTTGCGCCACATTTTTAGAAAATAATTAAAGAGATTTATGTCAGTAAAAATGAGATTAGCGCGGCATGGCCGCAAAAGGTATGCATTCTACCACATAGTGGTAGCAAATAGCAGGGCGCCACGAGATGGCAGGTATATTGAAAGGATTGGTTCTTACAATCCCAACACTAATCCTGCTACTATAGATCTCGATTTTGACAAAGCCTATGACTGGCTTGAAAAAGGTGCGCAACCCACCGACACCGTACGTGGAATTTTGTCGTACAAAGGTGTGCTCTACAAAAAACATCTTGCAGGAGGCGTAAAAAAAGGTGCGCTTACCCAGGAAGAAGCAGAAAGAAAACTTGACGTTTGGATGAACGAGAAAGAAGGTAAAATCCAGGCCAAGAAGAACTCGCTTTCTTCGCAGGCAGATAAAGACCGTCGTGCACTGCTTGAAGCGGAATCAAAAGTCAACGAAGATCGGGCTGCTACGTTAGCTGCCAGAACAAAGGCATTGGCTGCTGAAGCTGCCGCGGCAAGGGTAAAACCTGCTGAAGCAGTTCCCGTTGAGGAAGCTCCTGTAGCAGAAGTACAAGCTGAAGAAGTTCCCGTTGAGGAAGATCCGGTTGCCGAAGTAAAGGCTGAAGAGGCTCCCGATGAGGAAGCTCCTGTAGCAGAAGTAAAGGCTGAAGAGGCTCCCGTTGAGGAAGCTCCGGTTGCCGAAGTAAAGGCTGAAGAGGCTCCTGCTGAAGAAACCCCGGTTGCCGAAGTAAAGGCTGAAGAGGCTCCCGCTGAGGAAGCCCCGGTAGCAGAAGTAAAGACTGAAGAGGCTCCCGCAAAGGAAGCTCCGGCTGCAGATCCTGAAACCACTGAAGAAGGTGGCAAAGTTTAAGTTTGAACTAACTTCAACACTATAAAAAAAAGCCATTCTTAAGAATGGCTTTTTTTCTGCCGGCACATTTAAATATCTGCATTTTTCACACTTATCAGTTTGCTCATGGAAACCATTTCTAAAAATCTTTGCCTTCCAATCGGATTTTTTCAGAAACCACATGGCGTTTTTGGCACATTGCTGCTCAATTTTGAAGAGGGACATGAAGAGGCAATCGAAGAATCGAAAATGTTTCTTATAGAAACAGACGGTATACTTGTCCCCTGGTTTACACCTGAGGACGGCGTGCGCATTACCTCCACCAGAACGGCCCTGGTAGACCTGGAGTGGGTAGATGATGAGAATTCAGCCAGGAAGCTTTCAGGCAAACAGGTATGGATGGAGAAGAATTTGCTTAACGATGATAATTTTCCTGATCAAAACAGTTTTTGGATAGGATTCAGGGTTAACGATATCCATAAAGGTTTTCTGGGATTTGTAACAGAAGTAAACGACTATTCAGGCAATCTTGTTCTGACCATTACAAAGGGGGACTCCACCATTCTGATCCCTTTCCATCCTGATCTGGTATCCCATCTTGATGAGCAGTCGGGCGAGATTACATTTGAATTACCTGTGGGTCTGACTGACATCTAACCTTCGATAGTCTTTTCATACATTATACTACCGGTCAATTGTATGAGAATGGAATTAATTACTGCCATTTTTTATATGTTGCGCAACATTCCTGTTAAGAATACGTCTTAATAAAAGTTCAACTTCGATTTTAACATGAAATCAGATAACGAACAAAACACAAGCCGGAATGAATTATTTTTCGTATGGCAATCACATACGACCATTAAATATCAAAACAATGATGCAAATGAAAACACGATCAACCTTAATTACCCTCATTTTATTGGCCATTTTTACCCATGCGGCCTTTGCCCAAAGTGAAGTTCGTGAACTACCCGCTTTTACGGAGATCAATCTGCGCGTTGCGGCAAAAGTACACCTGGTACAGGGCAATCAGCAGAAAGTTGAAATTGAAGCCAGGTCATCGGCGCTCGAACAGTTGGTTACGGAGGTGAGCGGCCGGGCACTTGTCATAAGGTTTCCGGCAAGAAATCTGCTTAACCGGAGTTTTGATCCCGGAAAGATTACCATATACATTACCGTACCGGAAATCAGCGCCTTAAATATTTCAGGATCAGGAGACATCCATGCTGAAGGGAGTTGGAATTCCCGGATTATTGATCTTAATGTCAGCGGAAGCGGCAGTATGTATATAGATGAACTTAACGTAGAGCGGGTAAAAGCAGTTATTTCCGGTTCCGGCGACATTGTAATCAAAGGCGGCGATAAGGCTGAAGAGTTTTCAGGAACCGTTTCAGGGTCCGGAAACATAAAGGCAGCCAATTACGAAGCCAATCATGTCACCGTAAGAATTTTAGGCTCCGGAAATTGCAACATCCACACCAATGGCACCCTAAACGCCCGGATTGCAGGCTCAGGAAGTGTGTTTTATTCCGGGAATCCAAGCCTTGATACTTCAATCGCCGGTTCCGGAAAAGTAGTTGGCAAGAATTAAAACTTCATTCACAATTAAATAATCAAAATCCCGGTCTCCCGGGAGGAGAATAAGAAATTGTATTTTCATCATAATTTTGGCATTCCCAAAATCTTGTCAGATAAACAATTGTTTATTAGGTAAAAGAAGCTAGTTTTGTTGGTAGTATTTTACCAATTACTCATTTAAAATCGGACTTTATGGAAATGTTAAAAGAATTCAAGGCCTTTGCCATGAGAGGCAATGTAATTGATCTGGCTGTGGCAGTAGTCATCGGAGGTGCATTCGGAAAGGTTGTAACTTCTGTTGTAAACGATATTATTATGCCGCCCATTGGCATGTTGCTTGGTGGTGTAGATTTCTCAGAGCTGAAAGTTATTATGAAAGAAGCCACTGAAGACGTGGAAGCAGTAGCCATCAATTACGGAGCTTTTATTAATACAATTATCGACTTTCTGATTGTTGCTTTGGCCATATTTATGGTTATTAAGGCAATAAATGCCACTAAGAGGAAACATCCGGCTCCGCCGCCTCCTGCGCCACCTATGCCAACAAAAGAGGAAACGCTGTTAACTGAAATCAGGGATTTACTGGCAAAAAAGTAATTATTGAGTGATTTCTATTGGGGCTTAACAATTGTTGGGCAATGGTGAAAACCAACAGGTTTGGCTCTTGATCTCCATGGGTGAGGCGGTTTGCAATCGCAATGGGAATTACATTCCTGGCGATATAATATCGCCACACCCGGATGGAACATTTTGATATGGCGGTTCTTGATCGCCATGGGTGCGGCGGTTTGCAATCGCCGAGTCGGGTTATATCCAAACCCCAGAGTGAAGTACTTCAGACAGGCTCAACTTTTTTAAAGTGTTAATGCCTTAATATATCAATTCTTCCACCTTCTCCCAGTTGTATAACAGAGGGGTGTTTTGCCGGGGTTGCTTCATCCTGCCTGTACTTTACCACATAATCTGCGGCACTTGCAATTTCTTCATCTATTTCTGCAAAGCTGGCAGGTTCCGGCATACCGCTGATGTTAGCCAAAGAGGCTGTCACAGGACGACGAAACCGCTGAACCAGATGCTTTGAAAAATCTTCCCGGGTGAACCGTATGCCAACAGTTCCCTTTTCCGAGATCAGACCGGGAGCAAGATTGCGGACATTGGAAAATATAATGGTGAGTGGGGTTTCGGTAATTTCAATCAAGTCCCATGCAATTTCAGGGACCTCTGCCACATAACGGTCGAGAAGGGCAGGATTTTCCATCAGGACGACCATTCCCTCAGAGACATTCTGCTTTTTAATATCGTAAATTCTTCTGACAGCGGCTTCATTCGTGGCATCGCAACCTATCATCCACCCGGTATCTGCAGGATAAAGGATAACACCTCCCGATTTGAGCACTTCCAGGGCATTTGCAATATCTTGTTTCATTTTTTAACAACTTTCTGGTACAAATCCATAAGGGCATTAACCCTTTGCTCGGGATGGAAAAACTGGGCGCGAATTTTTCCTCGTTCCGAAAGGTCAATCCGAAGTTCCTCATCACTTACCAGCTTTTTGATCATCTCTCCTACCCCGGTTTCATCATCCGGCGCACAATAGAGTGCAGCATCGGCCCCAATCTCCGGAAGGCAGGATACAGAAGAAGCAATTACAGGACAACCTGAAGCCATCGCCTCAATCACAGGTAATCCAAAGCCTTCGTAGTGGGACAAATAAACCATACAAAGAGCCTGCTGGTATAGTGCAGGAAGATCAATATCCGGCACATTATGCAGGAAATAGACCTGTTCGGCCAAACGGTTCATGTGCATATATTCCACCAATTGCTGTTTATAGCTTGTTGACTTACCAACAATTACATAGGGAATATCAAGGTTAAGACGGTTAATTGCCTTCAAAACAGCCAACTGGTTTTTCCTTGGCTCAATCGTGCCGACTGTCAGTATATAGCGCGCCGGAAGATTGTATTTGGAAAGTACATCGTCGATCTGGTCCCTGACTGAATAGAAAAAATAACGCTCGGAAATACTCTGATAAATGACCTCAATACGGTTTGGATTGATATCCAACTGTTTAACAAGATCGTTGCGGGTATGGTTGGATATAGCCACAATCTTGTCAGCTACCTTGCAGGCATACTTTACTTTTTCAAGGTATATCTTGCGGTCAATCCGCTTGTACCAAAGTGGAAAATTCATAAAAATCAGGTCGTGTATGGTAACAACCGTCGGAATTCCCGATTTTTGAATTCCGGCTGGCAATTCGTTGCTCAAGCCATGAAACAGGTCAAGGTTGTTCCTGGTAATATTTTTTCCCAGGGCAAAATTCCGCCAGTAAGACTTAAAAGTGCGATAGAAAAAATTATCCGGTGAAATGATATCGAACAGGGGATACTCTTTGAAAATTTCCGTCCTGATTTCGGGAGTATAAAGAACATAGATATGCTGCGGATAATATTTCTGAAGAGCAGAAAGCGTATTCCGGCTATAATTTCCCAATCCTGCCTGATTAAGAAATGCTCTCTTTGCATCATATCCAATTCTCAGCATAACCTATTATTGTCAAACAAATAAAGCCGGCTCTGGCCGGCTAATCTTTCATTTATATTTAACCGTCTTAAACCTCAAAAGTTTTAACGCCTCCAAAATCGAGGGTCGCAAAATAATCCTCAACTGTCTCCGGACGTCTGATCATTATAACCTCCCCGTTCTCGCGTACCAACAACTCAGCAGATTTGAGCTTTCCATTGTAGTTGAATCCCATGGCGTGTCCATGCGCACCGGCATCATGAATTACAACAATGTCTCCCGGCTCCACCTCAGGAAGATCCCTGTCGATGGCAAACTTATCATTGTTTTCACAGAGCGAGCCTGTTACATCGTACTTTTGAAAAGAGACTGCATCCTCCTTACCGGCCACGGTGATATGGTGATAGGCTCCGTACATGGCGGGGCGCATCAGGTTTACCATGCATGCATCCAGACCTGCAAACTTTTTATAGGTATCCTTCAGGTGAAGTACCTTTGAAACAAGGAAGCCATAAGGTCCGGTAATTGCCCGGCCTGACTCAAAACAGATCCGGAGGGGTGCCAATCCATTGGCAGCAATATGTTCATCGTACTTTTTACGGATACCTTCGCTCATATACTCCAGGTCAACAGCCTTCTGTCCGGGCCTGTATGGAATTCCGATCCCTCCCCCAAGATTGGCAAATTCGATATGAATACCCACTTCTGAAGAAATTTCGGCTATAAGCGAAAATAAAATATCTGCAGTTTCAATAAAATATTCAGGATCAAGCTCGTTGGAGGCGACCATGGTATGGATTCCAAAACGTTTAACCCCCTTGGAGCTGGCCAGCCGGTATGCTTCAAACATCTGACTCCGTGTAAGGCCATATTTGGCTTCTTCGGGATGGCCAATAATCACATTGCCCTCCTT
>CAYMXK010000016.1:0-25172 GCA_964393915.1 uncultured Prolixibacteraceae bacterium | reverse complement strand
CGGTTTACCGAAGCTACCGTTGCCGAAACCGATGAAACGTTGATAATACAACAGGAAAAACCGGATGATTTTTTTTTCATATCCACCATGTGCCGGGCAAAAAGCTGAGTAAGAAAATAAGGCCCTTTCAGATTGGTTTCCAGCACCTCATCGTAAATTTCTTCGCTGGCTTCAAGAATATCCTTTCGCTCACGCGGGGCAATTCCGGCATTGTTTACCAATACATTTAAATGACCAAATTCCGAAATTACGGTTTGAAGTATTTTTTCGCGATCTTCGTATTTCGAAACATCACCCTGAGCATAAACTACATCAATTCCAAATTTTTCTAGCTCATCGATTACCGGCTGAACATATTTTTGATCTCTAACCCCGTTAATTGCCAGATTGAATCCCGCTTTTGCCAGCTCCAATGCAATTCCAAATCCAATTCCACGGGAACCACCGGTTATTAATGCTGCTTTCATGTGAATTTTTGTTTTTAAAGTTTAGAAACTTTCTCAGACCACTTAACAAAATCAGTTTTAATCAGAGCAGAAGGGGAGTAGGTAAACCACGCGTATCCGGTTCTTCTTTCCCTGCATAAATCAGTATAATTTCTTGTAATTACTTTTTGACGGGTACAAAAAATAGGATCTTCAATTTCCAGGTCATAATACCTAGACCAGATCGGCGGAGCGTTCTCATCTTTCACAATTACCCGGTCAAAATCGGAATAATGGTATTTAAAATTAATTGGTTCAGCAGCCACATTTTCAACTCGTATCCCGTTAATTTTCACTTTATCAAGCCATTGTACCGCCGACTCAACAGCCCTGATTACTTCTTTTGAAGGTTTTTCAATTTCCATTAATAACCTTACCACCGAAACACTTTCGCTGCTGGCGATTGAAGGCGGTTCAAACGCACGGGCCCAGACAGGTTTAAAATCTTCATAACTGTGTTGCTGACACCAGGCTGTTAATCGTCCATCAACCCTTATCTGGCATTTCAGGATACAGTCAATCCCTTTTTTAAATGCCATATTTATTTTTAAATATGTAGGGTCATCGATAAACGGATAGGTGTTCCTGGATGTTAAAATGCTGTTCAATAAATGCATAATTCCCTGCATTACATCATCGTTGAAAGTTATGGCATCCACATCGGCACCACGCCAGCCTCCCGATATATGTTGACATTCAAGGATATAATTAATCCCGCGAAGAGCACTTTCTGCAAATTTTTCAGTTCCGGTTTGGTGGTAAACCTTTGCCAGGTATTCAATTTGTGAATAGATATTGCGGTTGTCGAATGTACTGTTACTTTTTGAGCCATCTTTCTCCCGCTGAAGGATTTCTTCGATTTCTTTTACGGAATATTTTTTTAGCCAGTCAATGTTTTTGGGCCAGCCTCCGTCCTTGTTTTGCCAAACCAGAAAATTTTCTGAGATTTTATCAATCTCCTCGGGCGAATACCTTTCATACGGGGCTTTCTTATCTTTATAACCCATGAGCGCATGATTGATTCCATCGGAAAAAGAAGACAAATCAACAGCCTCCGGTTTTTTCGTTTTTAAAGTGTCGGCTGAGGCTGAAAAGTTACTGCCCGATATGGCATTAACTGATAAAAACATTAAGATGAATCCTGTAACCAACAGTTTCTTCCGGTTTAAAAATTCGAAAAACACCAAACTCCGGTTTAAACACCTCATATTAGATTTAATCATTGGTTTAAAGTTTGGGTATTTCCACCCACGCTCTTTTGGCCCAGCTTTCCAGGCCTTTTTCGGCAAGCTGAACCCCTTTGGCACCTTCGAGGAGGTTCCAGGGGAAAGGTTCATTGAGTACGACGTGTTTCAGGAATAGCTCCCACTGGGCTTTGAAAGCGTTGTCGAATGGCTCTTGTTCGGGTACTTTACTCCAGCCTTCAAAAAATTGAATGGGCTGGGGGATATCGGGGTTCCACACCGGTTTGGGCGTGTTCCCGTAATGTTGGGTCCAGCATTCACGCAGTCCGGCCACTGCCGAACCCTTCGTCCCGTCAACGTGCAGCGTCAGCAAATCGTCGCGTCTCACACGGGTAACCCACGAAGAGTTAAAGTGGGCGATTACGCCGTTTTCCAGTTCAAAGGTGGCATAAGCAGAATCGTCGGCAGTACATTTGTAGGGTTTTCCCTGCTCATCCACCCTCTCTTCGATGTGGGTAGCTCCCAGGCAGGAGACGCTCTTCACTTTTCCGAAGAGATTATCGAGGACATATCGCCAGTGGCAAAGCATGTCCACGATGATTCCGCCGTCGTCTTCCTTGCGGTAGTTCCAGCTCGGGCGCTGTGCCGGAATAGTATGTCCTTCAAAAACCCAGTATCCGAATTCTCCCCTGACCGAAAGAATTTTGCCGAAGAAATCATTTTCGATGAGCCGTTTGATCTTGAGCAATCCCGGAAGCCAGAGCTTGTCCTGCACCACGCCGTGCTTAACGCCGGCTTCTTCGCATATGCGGTAAAGCTCAAGCGCGGTGTCGGTGTCGGTGGCCATTGGCTTTTCACAGTAGATATGTTTCCCTGCCCTGGCTGCAGCTTTCACCGCATCGGCCCTTCTTCCGGTTGTCTGCGCATCAAAATAGATGGAATACGCCGGATCATTAAGCACGCTATCCAGGTCGGTGGTGTATTTGTCAACTCCTGACATTTCGGCCAGTTTTTTCAGTTTGGCCGGGTTGCGCCCTACCAGGACAGGATCGGGCATAATGTATTCCGACGGGCTGATCTGCACGCCGCCTTGTTGTCTGATGGCGGCAATCGACCTCAGAAGATGCTGGTTGGTCCCCATTCTACCGGTTACACCGTTCATTATTATTCCTACGGAATGAATTTTTGTTTCCATATGGTTATGTATGATTTAAATATGCATGAATTATTTTTTCGAGGAATTTATCCTGGTCTTCTGCCCAGAATTTGTTGGAAAAAATTTCCACTTCGTTATAGCCACTGAAGCCGGTTTCTTCCACCCAGGTGCTTATCAGTTTCAGCGGAATGCATCCTTCGCCCATCAGTCCGCGGTCGAGCAGCATGTCGGTGGTGGGTACGTTCCAGTCGCATACGTGGTAGGCAAACAGATGTCCGTTTTTGCCGCACCGTTTGATTTCCTGCTGAAGGGAGGGATCCCACCAGAGGTGGTAAACATCGATTGCCACTCCCAGCAGGTGTGAGTCAATGGCTGTGGTCATATCGTTGGCCTGGGCCAGTGTGGTAATGGCCGACCTGTCGGCAGCATACATCGGATGGAGCGGCTCGATGGCCAGTTTTATGTTGCATGCACCGGCATGGGGAAGGATGGCTTCAATCCCGTCACGGATCTGCTGGCGGGAGGTTTCGAGGGATTGACCCGGATCTGCCCCGCAAACCAGAACCACCATGGGAGAGCCAAGTGCTGCAGCTTCATCAATGGCTTTCAGGTTATCAACTATGGCAGCCTGGCGCTTTTGGGAAGAGGTATGTGCAAAAAAACCTCCCCTGACCAGCGAAATCACCTCAAGCCCATGGTTGCGGATCATTTCCCCGGCCTGCACTATATTGCGGTTTTCAATTACATCGCGCCACACGCTGATTCCCTTAACCCCTGCTGCTGCAAATTTTTCTATGGCTGTCTCCAGCGGCCAGGGCTTGGTGGTGATGGTGTGGATACAAAGTTTATCTAAATTTTTCATAGATGGTGTGACAGTTTATATAGGTTCCGGTAAAAATCCTCAGATACAGCCGAAAAAGGTATAATATTCTTCGTTTCGGTTCATTCTGGTCAGGCAGAGGGCTGCCTCCCGAAGATGGTAATCCCCCCACATGGAAGATTCTCCGCAGGCTATGCTGCTTCCTGGCGGGACATAGTCCCAGCCGTTGGGCTGATGGTAGATGCTGTGCAAAAGAAGTCCATGATGGGATTCATCCGTACTTAAGTAGGGTTCTTCCATTAGTCTGTCCATGACGGTTAAGCCGGCCTGCCAGTATTTGCGGCCATCGTCCGAAGGTCCGAGAAATTTTCCCAAACGCAGCAGCCCCTGGGCACCAATGGCCGCGGCAGAGGCGTCGACAGGTTCCCAGTTGTTAAAAGGATCGGCGGGTTGGTTGAGGTAATCTCCGAGGCGATGGAGGTTGGGGGCTCCGGTATCCCAGTAGGGTATTCCGTCAGTGGGTGTATTTTCAATGTAGAAGTCGCAGGTGGCGCGGGCGGCGGTAACGAACATCTCCCTGAGGCTTTGTATATTACCAATAGGCTCGGTCATTGCTGCAGGAAGCGTCCCAAGAAGCTCAATCTCCTCTGCAAACCCCAGCATGGCCCATGCCAGTCCGCGGGTCCAGGTCGAAAAACCGGTATAACCCTGCTGCGAATTGGGGCACCTGAAATTGCCGTCGTTGGTATTGAAAACCGCTTCGTGTGCCGTACGGCCCCAGACATCGTAACTATCACGGCCTTCACCATAAAATACCGAGTATCGTGCAGTGGATTCCATATGCTGCAGGGCCCTTTGCATGAGCGAAATCCTGGCGTCATTCTCTGCCATCAGGGTATGCCCGAGCAGGTGGCTAACCATCAGGATGCGGCAGGAACGGATGGTATCAACAAACAGGGAGTGCGGGCCGTTGAATGAGTAGATGAACCCGCCGTTGCGGGTAGGGGTCCACCGGCTGGCCTGTACAGCCCCCGATACTTTTATTGCCAGCTCATAGAAGTTTTTTTCCCATTCATTGAAAGGGATTTTTCCTTCTTTCATGAGCCGGAGCAGATTGCCGTATGTACTCAGGTTGTTGAATCCATGGTCGTGTACCCCTGTATGGCTGAGGTGGGGAGCCATTTTCTCCACCGTATTCCTGCGGCCGTTTTCAAGGAACCACTCTTCGCCTGTGGCATCAAAATGAAGAATGGATGATCCAAACTGAAAACCCTGCGTCCATTCTGTCCAGCCCCGGGTAGTGTATTTTCCTGCAGAGGTAAAAACTGGCGCTCCTTTGCTGATGTCATATTCCTTGTCGATGGCAGCAATCTTTTTGCCTGAAAGTGCCCATAGTTTTTCAAGCTTTGCTTCAAGGTTGCCCGGTGTGATTTCCTGGTTTATTTTAAGCATATTACTGATAGGATGAATTTTCGGCAAGATAAAAACTTTATGGTTTATTCGGAAGTTTCCCCGTTCAATCCAACAACAACTTCATTAAATAATGATACAAGTTCGCAGGGGACTTCACTGTCGTAGCGGGCTTTATACTTACGCTCAAACATTTGAAAGGGTTGGAGTTTCTGCAAATCGGCGGCAGTCATTTTGTGCAATCTTTCCGTGTCATTACTGTTTGGGTAGGTTACTTCAATTTTGGCAAGGCGTACAGCTTTGCCTGCCAGCACGCATTCAACCTGGTGGCGAAGCGAAGGTTCAGGCCCGTCGAGCTTTACCCTGACCTGAAGATACGGTAGCAGTTGTTGTTGGCCGTTATTTTCCCGGAGTTTATGGAGTTCTTCCAATACTTTTTGCAGGGGTTGGGGGGAGAATGGAACAGATATTAATTTTGCCGCTACCGGAATTTCGATTGGTTCGATGGATGTCACTTCCCCATCGCAAATGGCAACAAACACTGCCTGGTGGTGGTAATGCAACTCGCTGAAAGACATCGGGAGAGGGCTTCCGGCATACCGCACATTCCTGCGTCCTCCCACCTCCTGCGGACGGTGTATATGCCCAAGGGCGGTGTATGCAAACTTTTCTGAAAACGCTGAAGCCGGAACATATTCAAGGCCACCTGAAATTTTACGCTCGCTTTTGTCATCTTCTGTTATCCTGGCATCCAGGGTGTGCAGGTGTCCCATTGCTATAAGGGCCTGTCTGGGTTGGCGGATTTTTTCAAGGTACTCAACCCCGTCCTGGTAAACAGAACTGACTCCCACGGCATAGCCCTTATCGTTGGGATAATCGCCGGGTCGCAAAAAAGGGACTGCCAGGCACCAGGCTTCCACCTCTCCTGATTTGCCACGAAGCGGAATGCCAAGCTTTTCAAAATCAATTGTTTTTTCTTCAGAGAAGGTGACAGCGCCTGTAACGGAAACATTGAAAGCCTCAAGCAGGGTTTTAGGTGATTCGAGCCTTGCCGGTGAGTCATGATTGCCGGCTATGCAAACCACCTGGAGATTTTTCCGGGCAGAAGTTGCTTCTTTCAAGAAGTTGTAGAACATCCGGGTTGATGCAGCTGAAGGGTTGGAGACATCGAAAACATCCCCGCTGATAAGCAAAACATCTACCTCTTTTTCCTGTATGGTCCGAACCAGCCAATCGAGGAAACAGGCATGTTCGTAACTGCGGTCGAACTCATAAAACGACTGGCCAAGGTGCCAGTCGGCGGTATGCAATATATTAAGTGGCATACAGGGACTATTTTATGATGGGAAATAGCTGTCTTATTTCGACATCAGAAGGTCGCCTGCCATATTCGCAGATTTCAAACGATTCGGCGGCAAGTGCTGCTGAAGCTTTAGTTGCCCCATACCATTTGACAAGGCACTCTCTTGCTGCAGGAGATATTTCACTGCGGCGGTTATTTTTCAGCCACTGCAACCTTTCATCAGATCCGGTGGGTACTTCGGCCAGCCTCCCGGCAGTCCACGGCAGCCATTCAAAAAATTGGGACTCATGGGCGGCCATGCCATAATATTTACGGTCAAGCACCCGGGTAATGTCAATGGCTATGTCGTGCCTGAAAGGATTTGGCCGCTGAAAACGGTCTTCCATGTAGAGAAATACCGGGTTCTTTTGCAGCGGAGGTGTATCCGGGGCCACATTGGGGACTATGACCATATAGGCTGCGTCCTGCACCAGGATGGAGGCATTCCGGTGATCGGGATGATAGTCGTTGGGGCGATGGCTTATGACGATATCTGAATTCCATTGCCTGATCAGGCGGATAAGCTCCAGCCTGATGTGCAGATGCGCCATCAGTTCACCATCGTGGTGGTCGAGTACTACATATTTTACCCCTAATCTGCGTCCTGCTTCCTCCGCCTCTGCCATACGCCGTTTGGCCAGCGCTCCGCCACCCATTTCGTGATGACCGGCATCTCCGTTGGTAACCGAAATAAACATCACATTGTGTCCCATTTCCGCAAACAGAATCGCCGTTCCGCCAGCTTTGATATCACAATCGTCGGGGTGCGCACCTATTACTACAACATTTACTGCCATTAAAGTCAGCGAGACTATGATAAGCACAAACAAGGTTAAGGCAAGTTTCTTCATTGTTCTGATAATAATATGGTCTGTATTTTGTTAAAAATTCTGGCCCGGGTAAATCAAAATTTAAAGATAAATAAAACTTGCACACCAACAACCCATTCAGAATATTGATATATTTGAACAATAAATTAAATTGTTTATAAATCAACTCAATCTTCTTTTATAATGCTCAACAGGACTATACTGGCACTGTTTGCTATTCTGTACTGTTCAGGGTTATCTGCCCAGGATAAAATTGTTACAGTCACCAACGACACCATTCATTGCAAAATTACCAGGATCGGACAAAAAAGCGTCAGGTTCAGTGTACTGCAAGATGCTGCAACATCTATGGGCATTATAAACCTGTCGCAGGTGAGGACCTTAATTATTGATTCTGTTTCAGCAGAATCAGAATCAAAGAATGGTGAACAGGGAACCCTTTTGCCGGACAACTCAGCCGAATCCCATCCCTGGGTGAATCTTGATGCGGCACCTAAAAGGCTGCGTCTGGGCTTTTCAGCCGGCAGTGGATATTTAACAGGAAGTACCAGTGAGGCTGAAGTAAAGCTCAAACAATACGGGATGCAGCAGGATGAAATAGACGGTTACTACCAGCAATATAAACTGGGTTGGCAGGCCAGTGCAACAATCCATTATTTTTTTCTGCCAGGCTTTGCACCAGGATTGAATTACAGGTTCTTTGCCACCAATGTAAATCAATGGGCAACCATAGATCCTCAGGATAATGTGAATATATACCATGGTTATCTGGTGGAGAGGTTGCATTCTCATTATGCCGGGGTTTCCATTTTGGCCTCCCATCCGTTGTCTGCCAACAAGAAGCTGATGTTAACCTCCTCATTTTCTGCAGGTATGGCATTTTACCGTGATGAAACCAGTTTGCTTTCGTTGGATATGGTGGCTACTGGAAACGCATTTGCCACCACTTTGGATGCTGGATTGGAGTATTTTATTTTCAGCCATGTTTCTTTGGGAACACAGATGAGCCTGTTTGTTTCGAAATTAAAAAAGATAGCCGTCAGCAATGGGTATAACAAAACCACTGTGGAGCTTGACGGGGATGAGCAGGAGAACATGTCGGCGCTTGACTTTGCCGGGAGCATCAGGTTTTATTTCTGAAAATGATTTTATTTCTCAGGATATTTTAAAACAGCAGCCTTAATTTCCCATCTGCACCTGGCTGTTCAGCCGGTCGTTTTTGTCCTGGTCATTGAACCGCATGGAATAGATCATGGCTTCAACCTGGCGGATAAAATTGCGCTTGTCTTTGCTTGGTGCATATACATAGCCATCGGCTACAACGACGCGCTGGCGGAAGGCATCCAATTCTGCGAGCATTACGAAAGGGCCTCCCATGAAATCGTTCTGCACCCGCCAAAGGCCCCTTATGTCGGCAGCGTAATTCTTGTTGTGCCTTACGATCTGAAAGAGGGGATCAACCCTGCGTTCGGTAGCCATATAGCTTCCGGCGGTGGGTCCCGGAACATTAGCCTTCAATATGCTATCGCGTTTTGCAAGCAGGTAGTTTAAAGTAAAGGTGCTGTCGGAGGTATAAGGGAACCAGTAAACCATAATGGCCTGGGAGATTTCAGGAGTCTCGTAACGAATCCAGACAAAATTCTGGTTTTCCTGTGTAATTTTAAAGCCCGGAGGCATGTGCATCAGAATATCATATTTGGTGTCGAGGGTATTCAGCACCGACTTCTCATGGTAATCGCGGTAATTCGATGCCATCCGGTCACGTTCCGCTTTTAAGAAATAGCCGATGATTTTATCGGAATTTTCCGTAAATAATTTTTCGAACTCATCGTTGTTGCGGGCGTTAATCTGCACAGTGGCCTGCGGATAGGCATATATATTATCAGTAAAGGTAACTCCGGGGTTTTCAACAATGGGAGAGATACGTGTTTGAACGATATTCCTGGTTGATTGGAAGATCTCTTTGAAAGCCTCGTGAGGCACAGAAATCAGGTCGAACATTGGTTCATCCTGTGGCAGGGAATGCTGGGGCTGTGCCAGTGTCTGCCGGATCAGGTTTCCCGGAACATCGTCCCACGACTTTTTCGAAATCACGACAACAAGTTCACCTGCTTTCCCGGTGATGTTTTTATGCATGATTTGTTGTCCCTGATTTGAACAGGAGGCCAGGAAGATGATCAGGATAAAGGCAGTTAAAAATGATTTCATATTTTTTGAGTTAAATGATTTACAAATCCTTGCAGAATGCAACAAAAATCTTACCAAAGAGAAAGTGTCACCACAATGAAAGTTGCTGGTTGGTAAGGCGGAAAGTCCGCCGGTGCCAGGGAGTGATTCCATGGAGGCAGATAGCTGTGCGGTGTGCAATGGTGGGGTAGCCTTTGTTCTTGTTCCAAAGGTACACAGGATACTCTTCGTGCAGTTTGCACATCAGTTCATCGCGATGGGTTTTGGCCAGTATGGAGGCTGCGGCAACCGACATTATTTTTGCATCACCTCCAACAATGCAGGTATGCGTTATTCCTGATGTATTGCGGAACCTGTTGCCATCTATCAGCAGATGGTCAGGTTTGATCTGTAGCTGTTCTATGGCCAGTATCATTGCCCTGAAACTGGCATTCAGAATATTGATTTCATCGATTTCTTCAGGTTGCACCATTGCTACAGCCCATGCCAGGGCTTCGTTTTCAATGACAGGACGCAGCAGTTCACGTTGCTTTTCTGAGAGTTGTTTGGAATCGTTAAGTAAGGGGTTGCAGAATCCGGTGGGAAGGATTACGGCAGCTGCCGTGACCGGTCCTGCCAGGCATCCCCGGCCGGCTTCGTCGCATCCGGCCTCTATACAATCTATATTTAATTGAGAAAGAAGGGTCATTTATTATAATTCTGAATGGTCTCCCACAGTTTTGCCGCACTGCCGTCCCAGTTAAACTTTCTTCTTTGCAGGTGTCCTTTTTCCACCAGGGTTATGCGGAGTTCTTTGTCATTGCTGATGCGCTGCATGGCTTCAGATATCGCTTCGGTATTTTCAGGATGGGCATACAATACGGCGTCGCCCCCAACTTCGGGCAGGGAAGTTGTATTGGAGCAGATCACAGGAATTCCTGCGGCCATTGCTTCGATTACCGGTATCCCAAAGCCTTCAAAAAAAGGTACAAAGGTCAGTGCCAAAGCTCCACCCAGAACCTGTTTCAATTCGGAAGTCAAAATTCGTCCGGTAAAGACCACGTCGGCTTTGGAGTTCATGTGGCTCAGTTTTTCCGATATGGTTTTTGTCTTAAACATCTGACCGCCCACTATCAGTAATTTTTCACTTCCGCCGGTCGCGGTTTTATACTGTTCGAATGCGGTGAGCAACCCTACGATGTTTTTCCTGGGGTGCAGAGCGCCCACATACAAAAAATAGGGTTCTCCGGATGAGTATTTCCTCCTGACAGCCTCAATTTCCTCCTGTGATAAGGGAGAATAGATAGTATTGCAGCCATTGTATACCACATCAATCCTGGCAGGGTCGATTCTGAAGCTGGAGGCAATGTCATTTCTGGAAAATTCTGACACCGTTGCCAGCCTATTTGCTTTACGGGCGAACTTCGGGAAAAAGTAGTTGTAGTATTTAGCGGTGAGCCAGGGTAAATCTTTCGGGCGGTGAACGAAATTGATATCATGCATCACCAGCACCTGAGGTATTTTTGTTCGCAGCGACAAGTATCCATCTGTGCTGACGAAGAGATCGGCCCTGTATTTTTTTAGAATGGCCGGGATCCGCCACTCGAACCACAAGTACCATAACAATGGATGCCTTGCCGGCGGCCAAACCACAACAGGTGTTACGTTGTCTGCAAAAACAAACTCCGCATCAAACGGCCTGTCGAACAGGAAGATAAACTGATGCTCCGGATGGTTTTGCACAATCCGCCTGATGGTTTCAAAGGTAAACCAGCCGATGCCTTCGAGCCTGTTTTTCAGCATAAGCCGGGTATTGACAACAACTACCATTGAGATGATGAATTCTTATAATGGTTAAATGTACAAAGTATGGTCAAAAAATTATACTTTTAGCCTCCAAATTAAATAAAACAACAAAAAAAAGTTGCAGTTTGAAGCGCAAATTTGTTACCAATCTTATATTACTCGTATCCTTAAATCTGCTGATTAAGCCTTTCTGGGTACTCGGCATTGACCGCACTGTTCAGAACGTGGTGGGGGCCGAAAGTTACGGGCTCTATTTTGCGCTGTTTAATTTCTCGATGATTCTCAATATCCTTCTCGATGTGGGAATAACCAGTTTCAACAACCGGAACATTTCGCAGCACCGTTTTCTGTTGCACAAGCATCTCTCCAACATTGTGGGGCTAAAAATTGTTCTGGCAGTTGTTTATGCTGTTTTCAGCCTGGTAATTGCAGCTGTCATTGGGTACAACAAAATTCAGGTTCATTTGCTCTTGTTTCTGATAGTCAATCAGTTTCTTATATCCTTTACCCTTTATCTGCGGTCAAACATCAGTGCATTGCAATTGTTCCGCACCGATAGTTTATTGTCGATACTTGACCGTACACTGATGATAATTATATGCAGTGTTTTGCTGTTTACCAATATTACGGGAGATACTTTCCGGATAGAGTGGTTTGTATATGCCCAGACAGTGGCTTATGTGCTTACGGCCTTGATTACTATGCTTATTGTGATTTCGAAAAGCGGAAGGATCACCATCCGGATAAACCGGAAATTTGCCATGGTTTTTCTTAAAAAGTCATATCCTTATGCGCTGCTGATCCTCCTGATGGCTTTTTATAACCGAATAGACTCTGTTATGCTGGAGCGTCTTCTTCCCGACCCGACAGGCAAGCAGGAAGCAGGCATTTACGCCCAGGCATTCAGGTTGCTTGATGCGGTTGCCATGTTCGGAGCGCTGGTAGGGGGATTGCTCCTGCCCATGTTCTCGAGCATGATCAAAAGGAGGGAACCTGTGGGCCCAATAGTGAACCTGGCCGTGGTCCTTTTGTTTGTCCCTTCCATCATTATTGCCGTTTCCAGCCTTTTGTATGACCGTGATATTATGGCGTTGCTCTATCATTCGCATGTCGAAGATTCTGCAGATATGCTGGGACTGCTCATGACAGGTTTTATCGGGATTGCCACCACCTATATTTTTGGGACTTTGCTTACTGCCAATGGAAGTATCAGGGAGCTGAATTTTATGGCTGCAGGAGGGATGGTGTTAAATGTGGTGCTTAACCTGATCCTGATTCCAAAGTTTTTTGCCCTTGGTTCGGCAGTGGCCAGTATGGTAACTCAGCTCGCAACTGCCTTGACCCAGGTGATTATTGCTGCCTATATTTTTAAACTGCGCCCCACGAGAATATTTGTTATTAAAATGTCAGGCTTTATTTTGGCTGTAATCCTTATCGGGTTGTTGTCAAGATACATTGGTAACCGTGCACTGGGCTATTTTGGAATGATTGCAGCAAGCATGCTTTTTGCCTTTTTCACAGGATTGATCAACCTTCGAAACCTTTACCAGATTATTGCATACAAAGAATGAAAAGGACACCAACCATAGAAGAGCTTCATGCCGGCGAGCGCTTTGAATCGCTGGCTACCGTATCGCATGCCCGGATAAAGGACTTTGTGCTTAGCCAGGTAATGGAAGATCGCCGGTTTGTGCCGTATTATATGATATACCAGACAGTTCTTTTTCTGGCAGCGATTTTTTTCTTTACCCGGTCAGTTGTTTTGTCTGTAAGGGGCGACAGCGCTTTTTTGCTGATAAGCATTGGTGCCATTGTATTCAGTCTTACGCTGCTGGTGTTAATTCACGAACTACTGCACGGGCTGGTATTAAAACTTGCCGGAGCGCCAAAAGTGACCTTTGGCATGGTTCCCGGCAGGTTTATCTTCTATGCCGAAGCCGACAGGTTTGTCCTCAGCCGGAGGCCTTTTTTGTGGGTGGCCTTCACCCCATTGGTGGCAGTCCAGATAGTTACTCTGGTGCTGATTATTGTATGGCAAGGTCAGCCGATGGTCTATTTCCCCCTGATGGTAATGTGCATTCACAGTTTTTTTTGTGCGGGTGATGTCGCACTGGTTACATTGTTTTACCGTTTCCCGGGCCTCAAAGTATACACCTATGATAACCGGGAGGAGAAAACGAGTTATTATTTTGTGGAGAAAACTCCGGCTAATTGAGTTTGGAATTCAGCTGACGGAAGGCTATAAGCCGGTAGAACCGCGAGGCAAGGTCTTTATAGTAAACAAAAATCTGGTAGTCGTTCTCTGTTTCCCAGAAACTGCCCTCAAGATTGGTATGGTCTGCGGAGGCTGCCCCTTCGGGAACGTAAACGTACATATAGTTATAGTAGCCCTGTTTGAGCAGGAGGGTAAGTTCATAGCGGCTGGTTTCAAAATTCCAGCTCATTTCATTGCTTTTATTGGCATTCCAGTTTGAAAGGTCCCCGAATACGTTGATCGATCCTCCCAATAGAGGCGCCTCAAGTGGCAGACTGAAATGTACAAACTGGTAATCGCACTCAGTGTCGAAATCCTGCACCCTCTCCTGGCTTTCGATCACGAACCGGCCATTCATTTCGCGGTAAGGGAAATATCTTTTATTTGACCGGACCTCATCAGGATGAAGAGTTATGTGAAAGTAAGGTCTGAAAAATGAAGTTTCGAAAACTCCTTCGCCATTGATTCGCTTGTTCCGGATATCAAAATAACGGAATTCATTGCCGGCAGCAAATACATTTTCCTGGGTGTAATCATAGACTAGTCTTCCATCCTGGATATAGAGGGGCTTCAGATTTCTGACAGAGTTGTCCCACCTGCCATTTTGCATGATGACCACCTTTACTTCGTCATGGGGATTATTAATTCTCAGCCTGGGATGTAGTACGGAAAAGTTGACCTCCTGATTTTCACCCTTAAAGGCATCACGTGTTGCCCTTCGGACGGTACCTTCAATAAGTGCTGAATTTTCGGTAACATAAAACCTGCGGGATAAAACCAACTCTTCCTTGTTTTGATTTTCATAAACCAGCAGGATATAATTGCCCGGCAATTTTAACTGCACACGCTCATTGGGTATGGCCAGCTGGTAGTTTATGTAGCGAAAGGTAGTATTGAATGAATGCGCAAAGTCTTGGAGAGGATTATCCGGAAAACCTTCCAGGTATTCGTTTTGCATCACAAAACTTTCGTTCCAGTCGGGATCGCAGTGCAATATAGTGTAATGATAATTTTTAACCTCGTTCGAAAGATCGTCAAACTTCAGAATAAGACGGTCAGGTTCATTAAGATCGAGGACCGGAAATGATAGTTCAAAACCCTCCCTGAATAGCTGTACCGACTTGATTTCTTCACGCAAGACAGCATTTTCATGATAATATGGATTGAGTTGTGCCATCAGGGGAAGGGCAAAAGCCATCAGGAACAAGAAGCTGACCAATTTGAGTTTCATAATTTGAAAATTTTTATCTGTTTGACAAAAATAGTACCTAAAATCTGCAAGTTGCATTTAATCATTTATTTACATTCGTTAATTTTACCTCCCGGAAGGCAAAGTTACTGAATCAGAGGTATAATATGCAACAATGGCAACCTGTATATGATTTTAAACGCATGAAAATATCTGTATATTTTGAAACTTGTTGTTTTAAGTGATTGAAATATTGGGAAAAAAGGTCAATTTACTTACTTTTGCCTGCAATTTTGGAATTAATTCAATTCAAATATGTCAGAAACGATAAAACTTAAGAAAGGGCTGAATATCAAGTTGGCAGGGACCGCCGATACCATTTTGGATAAGGTTCCTGGTGCTGATCATTACGCCATTAAGCCCACCGACTTTGCAGGGCTTACTCCACGGATAAGCGTAAAGCAAGGCCAGGAAGTAAAAGCTGGAGAGCCGCTGTTCTACGATAAATACTATCCTGAAGTTTTTTATGTGTCACCGGTTGGGGGCACGGTATCGTTGATCAACAGAGGTGAGCGGCGCAGGATTCTGGAGGTGATAGTTGAAACTGATCATTCGAAAGGGGCTGTAGATTTCGGGAAGGCCGATCCTCTGACCCTCGGTGGGGAGAAGGTCCGGCAATATTTATTGAATAGCGGAATGTGGCCCTTTATTAAGCGGCGCCCATACGGAATTGTTGCCCGACCGGACGAGACACCGCGCGACATCTTTATTTCAGGTTTTGATTCCTCACCCCTTGCCCCCGACTATGAGTTTGTTCTCAAAGGACAGGAAAGTCAGTTTCAGACCGGAATAAATGCCCTGTCGAGGCTGACATCAGGAAAGGTTTATCTGGGTCTTCCGGCCCGCCGGGAGAGCAAAGTTTTTGCGCAGGTAAAAAATGTTGAAATCAATTATTTCGACGGACCTCATCCTGCCGGCAATGTGGGGATTCAGCTACACCAGATTTCACCCATCAACAAGGGTGAGGTGGTTTGGACCATCAATCCACAGGATGTGCTTTTTATCGGAAGGCTGTTTGAAACCGGAAAAGTTGATTTTTCAAAGATTATTGCCCTTACCGGATCTGAGGTAACCAGGCCACAATACCTGCAAACCATTTTAGGGAGCCGGTTATGTCCCATTCTTGATGGCAGGCTGAAATGCGGGAATAAACAAAGGATAATCAGTGGAAATCCACTTACGGGACACAAACTGATTTGCGAAAACTTTCTTGGATTTTATGATTCTCAGGTGACTGTTATTCCCGAGGGCGATGAATATGAGTTTATGGGCTGGGCTTTGCCGGGGGCTGATAAATACAGTGCAACCAAAGCATTTTTGTCTGCACTCCTGCCGAAAAAGGAATATGCTCTCAATGCAAATCTTCATGGCGGGGAGCGTGCTTTTGTAATGTCGGGGCAATATGAAAAATACCTGCCCATGGATATACTTCCGGTGCATTTGCTGAAATCGATCCTTGTAAATGATATCGACAAGATGGAACAACTGGGGATTTATGAAGTTGTGGAGGAAGACCTTGCTTTGTGTGAATTTGCCTGCACCTCTAAAATAAATGTACAGGAGATACTAAGGAAAGGTATTACGACCATGGTTCAGGAACTTGGGTAATTAACATTTTTTGCAGACAATACAAATTGAATATATAAATGAAAGCACTCAGGAACATTTTTGAAAAAACAAAGCCATATGTGCAAAAGGGCGCCAAATACCACTGGCTGCATTCCACCCACGACGCATTTTTTACATTGGCTTTTGTGCCTAAAAATACATCCAAATCGGGGAGCCATATTCACGACCATATTGACCTGAAGCGGACCATGTCTTTTGTTATTATTGCGCTTCTCCCGGCACTGTTGTTTGGGATGTACAATGTGGGCTACCAGCACTTTAAAGCGATCGGGGAACTGGCCGGCACAGGCTTTTTCGGGGTATTCGTCTATGGCCTGATAAAAGTCCTTCCGGTGGTAATCGTTTCATATGTTGTTGGTTTGGGCGTTGAATTTGCCTTTGCCCAGATGCGGGGGCACGAAGTGAACGAAGGCTTCCTGGTATCGGGAATGCTGATTCCCCTGGTTATGCCTATCAATACGCCCCTCTGGATGGTGGCAGTGGCCACGGTTTTTGCGGTAGTCTTCGGAAAGGAAGTCTTCGGTGGCACAGGTATGAATATCTGGAATCCTGCGCTGCTGGCACGTGCATTCCTCTTCTTTGCCTATCCGGCACAAATGTCGGGCGATAAAGTCTGGGTACCTCTGAAAGATACAGACAAGGTTGTCGACGGATTCACCGGGGCTACACCCATGGCCGATGCCGCTACAGGCAACATCGATTTTAATGTCTTCGATGCCTTTATAGGGTTAATTCCCGGCTCAATTGGCGAGACTTCTACCCTGGCGATTTTGCTGGGAGCTGTATTTCTCATCGTTACCGGCATCGGAAGCTGGAAGATAATGGTTTCTACCGTTGCAGGCGGAGTGGTAATGGGCATCATACTCAATCTTTTCTCCGGGTTATCCGGGTTATCGCCAGCGGTGGCTTCTTATTTCTCCATGCCTTTCTGGCATCATTTAATTATCGGAGGTTTTGCGTTCGGCGCTGTATTTATGGCTACTGACCCGGTTTCGGCTGCACAGACCGATACCGGAAAATGGATATACGGCTTTCTGATCGGAGTTACCGCCATTCTCTTCAGGGTGGTAAATCCAGCCTATCCGGAAGGCATGATGCTTGCTATTTTGTTGATGAACACCTTCGCCCCCCTCATTGACCACTATGTGGTGGAAGGCAATATCAAAAAGCGTCTCAAAAGGGTTAAAGTTGCAGCTTAATGTTAAAAATTTGAAGTTATGGACAGGAACAGTAATAAATATACCTTTATATATGCCTCGGTGATGGTGATTCTGGTTGCGGCAATTCTTTCAATTGCGGCAATGACTTTAAAGCCTTTGCAGACAAAGAACACCACTATCGAGAAGAAACAGAATATCCTGGCATCGGTAAACATTATGACTACCGTGAAAGATGCTGAAAAAGTATATGACGAAAAGATCCTTAACAGCTATGTGGTAAATTCCAAAGGCGAGGTGATTGAGGGCAATGCATTCGATATTGAACTCCGGCTGCAGAAGGTAAAACCGCTTGAGGAAAGACTGTTGCCGGTATTCGAATGCATGACTGAAGAGGGACTGAAGTACATTTTTCCACTGAGGGGAGCCGGCCTGTGGGGACCCATTTGGGGGTACATAGCCTTTAATGAGGATCTGAATACCATCTTTGGAGCCAATTTCGATCACCAGGGGGAAACTCCCGGATTGGGCGCAGAAATCTCGACCCCCGCTTTCCAGGAACCGTTTAAAGGGAAAACCATATTTGATGCTGCCGGTAACCTTGTGTCCATCACAGTGGCCAAAACCGGTGAACAGGCACCCGAACAGCACAGGGTTGACGGTATTTCAGGAGGGACCATTACCAGTAAAGGCCTCCAGCAAATGCTGCTCGATGATTTAAAAAGTTACCAGAATTTTATAACCCGGAAAAAATCATAGCCATGAGTGAAAATCCTTTATTTTCAAAGAATAATATTAAACTGCTTACCGATCCGCTGAACAACAGCAATCCGATTACCGTCCAGGTTCTTGGTATTTGCTCAGCCCTGGCAGTTACTGCACAATTGAAACCCGCCGTGGTTATGTCAATCTCTGTGGTGGCGGTACTTGCTTTTGCCAATGTAATCGTTTCGCTTCTTCGCAACACCATTCCCAACCGGATCCGTATTATCGTGCAACTGGTCATCATTGCTGCATTGGTTATTCTGGTTGACCAGGTGCTGAAGGCCTATGTTTACGATGTATCCAAACAACTTTCCGTATTCGTGGGGCTGATTATAACCAACTGTATCATCATGGGCCGTTTGGAGGCGTTTGCGCTGGGCAATAAGCCCTGGCAGTCGTTTCTTGATGGTGTAGGCAATGCTGCAGGTTATGGCGTTATCCTGGTTATCGTAGGTTTCTTCCGCGAACTCCTGGGATCGGGATCCGTCTGGGGATACTCTGTCATCCCGAACAGCTGGTACATTGCCAACGGGGGATTCTATGAGAACAATGGAATGATGATTCTTCCGCCTATGGCCCTTATTACCGTAGGCATCATTATTTGGGTGCAACGCAGCCGTAACCGCAAACTTATTGAGAACTAACCCTTAATTTCTGTTGATTATGGAAAATCTGATTAACATATTTATAAAATCAATTTTTATTGAGAACATGGTATTTGCCTACTTCCTGGGCATGTGTTCTTACCTTGCTGTTTCAAAGTCGGTTAAAACAGCCACAGGTCTGGGGTTGGCAGTTATTTTTGTACTGGGTATTACCGTACCGGTGAACTACCTGCTCGAAAATTTCATACTTGCCGAAGGTGCCATGAAGTGGTTGGGGCCAGCATTCGTCGATGTGGATCTCAGCTTTCTCAGCTTTATCATGTTTATTGCCGTAATTGCATCGATGGTACAACTGGTGGAGATGGTTGTTGAGAAGTTTGCTCCCGTTCTCTACACCCAGCTGGGAATTTTCCTTCCCCTTATTGCTGTAAACTGCGCGATCCTCGGGGGTGCCCTGTTCATGCAGCAAAAGGCGTTTCACAACATAGGTGAAGCAACAGTTTACGGATTGGGCTCAGGTTTGGGCTGGTTCCTGGCTATTGTGGGCATTGCAGCAATACGTGAAAAGATACAGTATTCCAACGTCCCGGCTCCATTGCGCGGACTGGGCATCACCTTTATTGTTACAGGTCTGATGGGCCTTGCTTTCATGGGCTTCATGGGAATAAAACTTTAATGAAAATCAAAAAAGTCTGAACAATGATATTATTATCAACTCAATCAACTGTTGTTCTCTCCAGTGTGGCTGTTTTTCTGCTGGTAATTATCCTGCTCGTGGCCATTCTGTTGTATGCCAAGAAAAAGCTGATGCCATCGGGTATCGTTAAGATCGATATCAATGATGGATACAAGGAGATAGAGACCGAGCCCGGCAACAACCTTCTGACTACCCTCAGCGATGCCAAGGTTATCCTGCCTTCTGCCTGTGGTGGAGGAGGAACCTGCGGCATGTGCCGATGCCAGATTGTGGAAGGCGGAGGTTCAATATTGCCTACTGAAACCGGATTCTTCACGAGAAAAGAGCAAAACGACAACTGGAGGCTTGCCTGTCAGGTAAAAGTGAAAGAAGACCTGAAGATTCACATGCACCAGGAAATTCTTGGGGTGAAAAAGTGGGAATGCACTGTGGTTTCGAACCGCAATGTGGCTACTTTCATTAAGGAATTTGTGGTGAGACTGCCCGAGGGGGAAACCCTTGATTTTAAATCGGGCGGATATATACAAATTGATGTACCCAAGATTGAGGTTGATTTTAAAGATATGGAAGTACAGCCCGAATTCGCCGAAGAATGGGAAAAGTTTGGAATTTTCGATCTGAAGATGAAAAATCCGGAGCCTACCTTCCGTGCCTATTCCATGGCCAACCACCCGGCCGAAGGGAATATCGTGATGCTGAACATCCGTATTGCCACCCCGCCATGGGATCGCGCCAACAACCGTTTCAAAAATGTAAATCCCGGCGTCTGCTCTTCCTTTATTTTCTCCCGTAAACCTGGAGATAAGGTAATGGTATCCGGGCCTTTCGGAGAATTCTTCCTTAAAAATAACGACAACGAAATGATGTTTGTCGGCGGAGGTGCCGGAATGGCCCCGATGCGGTCTCATCTCTTCCACTTGTTCCATACCGTTAAGGAGACCAAAAAGAAGGTGACTTTCTGGTATGGTGCCCGTTCGTGGAGAGAAGTGTTCTACTATGAGCAATTCAGGGAAATCGAAGAGAATTTTCCGAATTTCAAGTTCCAACTCGCCCTGTCAGAACCCAAACCGGAAGACAACTGGACGGGCCCGACCGGCTTTATTCACCAGGTGATTTACGACAATTACCTTTCCAAGCATGAAGAGCCTGAGGAGATTGATTACTATCTCTGTGGTCCTCCCATGATGAACGATGCCCTTCAGAAAATGCTGTATGACCTGGGTGTTCCGGATGAAAATGTTTTATTCGACGATTTCGGGGGTTAATTGATTTCCGCAAAATTTATATAAAGGGCTGCAATTCAATGCGCCCTTTTTTTTGCGTTCCTTGCGTTTTTCCTTGCGTCCTTAGCGGTTAAGATTTCCGCATGGTTATCAAAGCCTCCTTGTGATTTTACTATGGTAGCAGGAAATGAATGATACTGTAAGTTACTGTTAATGTTTACAGTGTTTCTCCAGGTTTCAGACCGGTTCGCAGAATCGTTCGAATTTATTTGCTATATTTATCAGTCACCGGTGCATTAGCTTACCGGAAAAATAATGCTTAATAGTTAAATATCTACGATATGGAAAAATATTTAGATTCAGAATTCTGGAGCGAAGTAATGGCAGGTTTTACTAAATGGCTTATCTACGACATTCCGGTAGTATTGGCTATATTACTGATAATGTTTGTTTTACTCAGGCTTAACAGGTTGTTCTTCAGACGTTTGAATAATCTTTTAATCAGCAGGGCCCGAAGAAGCCATGATGAGGAATCTCTCGAAGCTGAAAAACGCATCAATACCCTTTCCGGTATATTAAGGGGATTGGGCAAGATATTAATCTGGTCAGTTTTGTCCATGATTGTTTTGCGGCGGTTGGGACTCGATATCGCCCCGTTGCTTGCCGGTGCAGGGATCTTAGGTCTGGCCATAGGTTTTGGTGCACAGGAGCTTGTGCGGGACTTCATCTCCGGATTTTTTATCTTGCTCGAAAACCAGATCAGAGCCGGGGATGTTGTTCGAATTAATGGCACTGCAGGACTAGTGGAGCGTATCGAACTCAGAACTACTACCCTCAGGGATTTTGATGGCGTTGTTCATATCTTCCAGAATGGTAAAATCAATACGATTTCCAACCTGACAAAAGAGTGGTCTGCTGTTTCTTTCGATATTGGGGTGGCCTATAAGGAGGATGCGGACAATGTAATGGAGGTGATGAGAAATGTGGGCGCCGAAATGATCGATGATGAAGCATTCCGGGAGATGTTCCTGGAGCCCATTGAGATAATGGGTCTTGATAAGTTCGGTGATAGTGCCATTGTTATAAAGGCCCGCATTAAAACAAAACCGGGGAACCAGTGGACGGTCGGCCGGGAGTACCGGCGGCGTCTGAAAATAGCATTTGACGGTAGGGGAATTGAAATCCCGTTCCCTCATACCACTGTCTATTGGGGTGAGGAAATTAAGCCTTTACACTTAACAATTGAAAATCAGCAAAACTGATTTGAGTCTGAACAGAATTTTGTATCTTTTGCTCGTTAATTTCAGGGGTCAGAAAGAATTTCCATCACAAAATGCAAAAGATTACATCATTTATAGAAGAGCTTGCCGGAGTGACGGTGGATGCGCAGTATAAAATTGTGATTTCCATCTTAATCTTAGTTGCTTTATCTTTTATCAGGTTTTTGATCCTGCGCATTGTATGGAGAAACACCGAAAATATTAAGGCAAGATATTTCTGGAAGCACCTTCTTTCCTACATCATTCCCATTACAGCGATACTGATGATCGGTATGGTCTGGATCGATGCTTTCCGGCATGTAGGTACTTTTCTGGGAATTCTTTCGGCCGGTATTGCCATCGCGCTGAAGGATCTGCTGGCCAATATCGCCGGATGGCTTTTCATTATTTTCAGAAAGCCATTTGTGGTAGGCGACCGAATCCAGATCGGACCTCATAGTGGTGATGTAATTGACTTGCGTCTTTACCAGTTCTCGATTCTTGAGATCGGCAACTGGGTAGAGGCCGATCAAAGCACCGGCAGGGTCATACATATTCCCAACGGGAAGGTATTCACTGAACCTCAGGCGAATTTTACACAGGGATTCAAATATATCTGGAATGAGCTCGAGGTGCGTGTCACTTTCGAAAGCAACTGGCAGAAAGCCAAATCGGTTCTTGAAGCAATTGTTAAAAGCCACAACGCCGGAATTATCCACAGTGCCGAGCATGAACTCAAAGAAGCCAGCAAAATGTATATGATACATTACCAGTATCTTACACCTATTGTGTATACCACGGTTGTTGAGAATGGCGTCAGACTGACCATCCGTTATCTGTGCGACGCACACAAGAGAAGGGGCAGTGAGGCTGCCATATGGGAAGATATTTTAAGCCAGCTGGCACACTATCCTGATATTCAATGGGCATACCCGACTCAACGGTTTGTTACCCTTCATTCTTCTTTCCCTCCGTCGGGCGAAAATAAAATGTAAGCATAATGCCTCAGGATTTAACACTTCCGAAGCTGAACTTTTTATAATTTCGGCGAATATTTATCACATCTTTTCATGAGAAACAGCAACCTGCCCATCTTTATATCCCGTATGAATTTTAAAAAAGCATGCCTGGCTACTGTCTGGTTGTTGATTATATTGCTCCATTCATGTTCATCGCCCCCTGCCTATATCTATAATGAAGGCCCTGTATATGGCACTTATTACCATATTGTTTATGAGAGTCAGGGTGGTAAAGACCTTCATGAGGAGATTAAAGCGAAGTTGGCTGAGTATGATCTTTCCTTCTCTACCTTCAACACGGGTTCTACAATTTCGAAAGTCAATTCCAACCTGGAGACTGAACCCGACCAGTTGTTTATCAATTGTTTCAAACGATCAGAAGAGATTTCCTCGATCACCGGAGGGGCTTTCGACATCACCGTTGCACCGCTGGTCAATGCCTGGGGGTTTGGTTTCAGACACAGGGAGAATATTACTCCACAACTGATAGATAGCCTGTTGCGATTCACCGGCTATAAAAAAGTAAGGCTATCGGATGGGCAAATCATCAAGGAAGACCCCTTTGTTATGCTCGACATGAGTGCCATAGCCAAAGGATATACCTGTGATCTGATAGGTGACTTCCTTGAAGCCAGAGGTTGCCGCAACTATATGGTTGAAATCGGGGGGGAAGTGGTTGCTAAGGGAATAAATGCAAAAGGGCGTGCGTGGAGCATTGGCATCAGCAAGCCGGATGAAACCGGCCTGTTTGCCTCGCAGGACCTTCAGGCTGTTGTTAAACTTCCCGACCGGGCCCTTGCCACTTCGGGGAACTACCGTAATTTTTATGAAGAAGACGGGAAAAGATATGCCCATACGATAGATCCGAAAACCGGCTATCCGGTTGAGCACAATTTGCTGAGTGCAACCGTACTCGCCGATGATTGTATGACGGCCGATGCATTTGCTACGGCATTTATGGTAATGGGGCTTGAAAGAAGCATAGAGCTGGCAGATTCCTTACCGGAAATTGCTGTTTATTTCATATATTCCGATGAATCTGGACTCAACAAGATCTATATGTCCGAAAATTTTCGGAATAACCTGGTGGAGTAGTCTATGCCTGAAGTTAAGAAGAGATTTTCAGGTTTTTGAAATCGACCTTTTTTCGTGCTTTGGCCTGCTCCGTCCTGTCATAGGACTGGGCACAGCTGATACCTTGATTTTTGAGGTATTTGTTGCCACTGACATGTGTATTAGGAAAGCGACCTCCCTTTTTAACCAGGATTCTGATTGCAAATGCTGCAATGGCAAGTGCAATTAATACGACGGCAATTAATAAAACCAATAAAAAATTCATAAGGATATGACTAATATGTTTTCCGTTTATTCATCTGCAAAATTAATGTTTGCTCCTGGTAAAACATTGTTCTACCTGATATATTAACCGATTTGCCGGAAAAAAGTTGATACCAGCCTATAAAAGAATCAGTTTTGTCATCACTTTCTTAACTTTACATGCTTTTTAAAAAATTACTTCACAATGGAAAAACATATCAATGTTGTTGCTGCTTTGCACATCGGTTTAAGTATTTTCGGTATTGCCTTTGCGATGATAATCGGCGTAGTTCTTAATCTGGTTGGTGGATTTATAGATGACCCGACTGCCGGCAAGGTACTGCCGGTCATTGCCAAAGTTGTCATTTGGGTGGTTATGATTTTCAGCATTCCGGGTATAATTGCCGGAATCGGGCTGTTTAAAAGAAAAGAATGGGCACGGATCCTTACCCTGATACTGTCGGTTATAAAACTTTTAAACATACCAGTTGGCACTGCAGTGGGCGTCTATTCAATCTGGGTTCTCGTACAGGATGAGACGACAATGCTTTTTAAGCCGCTAATACAAAAATTATAATGGGCATAAAGCGGAAATCATGAGAGTGAATTATGAGATCAGGGTTCATGGGCGGGTGCACGGCGTGGGATTCCGATATTATGCCCGCAGCAGGGCCATAGAGTTCAATTTAACCGGATACGCGAGAAATTTGCCGGGGAAGATTGTGGAGATAGTCGTTGAAGGGGAGAATTATGATCTCGACGCTTTTGTGGATCATCTCCGGATCGGGCCACCACTGGC
>CAYMXK010000015.1:22552-25471 GCA_964393915.1 uncultured Prolixibacteraceae bacterium | reverse complement strand
TGGTAAAAGTGATCCCCGAAGAGAACAAGGTAATAGGATACACCACAAAAAACAGCGGCGGTGTGCCGGCCAATTTCAAAAACTGGTTTGTGGTTCAGTTCGACAAGCCCTTCACTGGTCATTACCTCTGGAATGACGGTGCAGATTTGCCGGGAGAAACTGAGTTCACCGGGTTCCATGTTCAGGCAGCTGTAAAATTTGCTACCCAACGCCACGATAAGGTGGTAGCAAGAATAGCCTCATCCTTTATCAGCCTCGAACAGGCGCAGCTCAATCTTGAGCGGGAAACGGACAATAAATCGTTCGAAGAAATAAAGATGGATGGCCGCAGCATCTGGAACCACGAACTGGGCAAGATCCGTGTTTCAACGGAAAACATTGACCATGTCCGCACTTTTTACAGCAGCCTGTACAGGGTTTTACTCTTCCCCAGAAAGTTTTATGAGTTTGATGCCGGTAACCGGATGGTGCATTACAGTCCTTACAACGGAGAAGTCCTTCCCGGCCCCATGTACACCGACAATGGTTTCTGGGACACTTTCAGGGCTGTATTTCCGTTTTTTACGTGGATGTACCCCGAACTCAATGCAGAGATCATGCAGGGTTTGATCAATACTTACCTGGAAAGCGGGTGGTTGCCGGAATGGGCCAGTCCGGGCCATCGTGACTGCATGATAGGCTCCAACTCGGCCTCGCTGATAGCTGATTCTTACCTGAAGGGAATCCGCGGTTACGACATTGAAACCTTGTACGAGGCCATTCTGAAAAATACAGAATCGGTGGGACCGGTCAACTCAGTGGGGCGCTACGGGGCAGAATATTATAATGAACTCGGCTACATCCCTTACGATGTGGGCATCCGGGAAAATACCGCCCGGACACTGGAGTATGCCTATGCCGATTTTTGCATCATGGAACTTGCCAAAGCACTAAACCGTCCTGCTGAAGAAATTGAGCTCTTTAAAAAGCGGTCGCAGAATTACCGCAACGTCTTCGACAAGGAGTCGCTGCTCATGCGGGGGCGCAATGAGGACGGTACTTTCCAGTCGCCATTCAATCCATACAAATGGGGTGACGCCTTTACAGAAGGGAACAGCTGGCACTATACATGGAGTGTTTTTCATGATATCGAAGGCCTTTCCCGGCTTATGGGTGGCCAGGAGATGTTCGGGAAAATGCTCGACTCCATATTTGTGGTCCCGCCCATTTTTGACTACTCCTACTATGGTTTCCCGATACATGAGATCAGAGAGATGCAGGTGATGAACATGGGCAACTATGCACATGGTAACCAGCCGATTCAGCATATGATCTATCTTTACAACTACACCGGGCAGCCCTGGAAAACCCAGAAATGGATCAGACAGGTACTTACCCGGCTCTATAATCCGAATCCTGACGGTTATTGCGGAGATGAAGACAACGGCCAGACATCGGCATGGTATGTTTTTTCTGCGCTCGGATTTTATCCTGTTGCGCCCGGTACCGGCCAATACGTAATCGGATCGCCACTCTTTGAACATGCCGAGATAACCCTTCCCGGAGGCAGGAAACTGAATATCAGTGCGGAAGGGGCCAGCACAATGGAATATATGGCAAAAGCAGTATTAAATGGGAATGACCTTAATAAATCATGGTTATCGCACGAGGAACTGTCAGGCGGCGGAACACTGGAATTTAAAATGTCGGCCGATCCGGTAAAAACATTATGGAACAACAGGGAAAGTTTTCCCTTTTCCATGACAAATGACGGCAATTAAATAGTTGACATTTTATACGTTTGTCAGCCAAAAACTGATAAAATGAGCTTTGTTCCTAAGGTAAAACTTTTCAGCCGCAAATGGTTTTACGATTATTCCCTCATCGTGTTGGGTTCGTTTATCCTTGCTGCAGGTTTTGTATTTTTCATCACCCCTCACCGGATTGTCCCCGGTGGAGTTTATGGAGTTGCCATCGTCGTACACTACCTTTCCAAGGGCGTTTTCACTTTCTGGCCCGAAGGTATTCCCATAGGATTGTTCGGTCTCATCCTTAATATTCCGCTTACCTGGGCCGGAATAAAAATTCTCGGGCCTAAGTTTGGTGTCAAGACAATCACCGGATTCATTTTCACTTCCGTTTTTATTGATGGCATATCGTGGCTTCGACCGGTTGGTGACGCGGCATTGGTTGACGACATCCTGTTGTCGTGCGTTTTCGGAGGGGTATTGCTGGGCTTTGGATTAGGGTTGATTTTCAAGTCCAGGGCGACTTCCGGCGGTTCCGACATTATCGCCATGATCATCGCCAAATATACCCGCATGCCCCTGGGGCGTTTGATGATATATGTAGATTCGGTCATCGTCCTTATTGGTCTTTTTGCCTTTAAAGACTGGGCGATTCCGCTCTACTCCTGGGTGGTGATCTTCATTACAGGCAGGGCCATCGACATCACCCTCGAAGGGGCTGATTACAACAAGGCGCTGTTTATTATATCCAGGGAACATGAAGCCATCAGAAAAAAAGTGTTGTTCGACCTGGAAAGGGGCGGAACCTACCTGCAAGGAAAAGGATTGTACACCAACGACGAGAAACAGATGATTTTCACAGTGGTAAGCAGGCGTGAACTGGCTATTCTGGAGGATTACATCACAGAAATCGATCCGGATGCTTTTATTACCATCATGGATACCAAGGAGATACTGGGGGAAGGGTTCAAATCTCTGCGGGCAAAGGGGGATTAGTCAATAGTTGTCATTGATAGTCAATAATAGTCATTAATAGTCATTAATAGTCATTGATAGTCATTGATAGTCAATAGTTGTCATTGATAGGCATTGATAGGCATTGATAGGCATTGATAGTCATTGATAGTCATTGATAGGCATTGATAGGCATTGATAGGCATTGATAGGCATTGATAGGCATTGATAGGCATTG
>CAYMXK010000015.1:19506-22452 GCA_964393915.1 uncultured Prolixibacteraceae bacterium | reverse complement strand
GATAGGCATTGATAGGCATTGATAGGCATTGATAGGCATTGATAGGCATTGATAGTCATTGATAGTCATTGATAGGCATTGATAGGCATTGATAGGCATTGATAGGCATTGATAGGCATTGATAGGCAATAGGACCGTCATTTCTTAACATAGCACTAATTTCTGTTGATATTTTTTCAAAGCCTTTTATATCTGAATCCAATTGTATAATTTTGAATTTCTATAGATTTTTCCGGACGACAATGAAACAATTGCTAACCATCCTCCTGTTAATTTCGTTATTTAATCCTCTGACAGCCCAGCGGGTCGGGCTTGTGCTCAGCGGAGGAGGAGCACGCGGGCTCGCTCACATTGGGGTTATCAAGGTGCTTGAGGCCAACAACATACCCATTGATTACATTACCGGAACTTCCATGGGAGCTATCGTGGGTGGATTGTATGCTGCCGGTTATACCACCGACGAAATGGAGGAGCTTTTCAGAAGCGATGAGTTCTACTTCTGGTCGACCGGAAAAATTCAAAAAGATTACCGTTACTTCTTCAAACACAAAGAGGAGAATCCTGCCTGGATAGAATTAAAGATGGAACGCCGCGATGACCGGATCAGAATACTGCCACCCACCAATATAATTCCTCAGTGGCAAATGGATTTTGCCTTTATGGAAATGATGGCTCCAACAACGGCAATTTCACATGGCAATTTCGACAGCCTTTTTGTTCCATTCCGTTGTGTCGCCACTGAAGTATACACCAATACTCCGGTCGTGCTGGGCAAAGGCGATCTGGGAGAAGCCATCAGGGCATCCATGACCTTCCCTTTTGTATTCCGGCCTATCTCCATTGATGGAATGCTGCTTTTCGATGGCGGCATTGTGAATAACTTCCCCACCGATGTTATGGTAGAAACTTTTCAACCCGATATAATTATAGGACATAAGGTGGCCAGCGACCCTCAGGCGGCCTCAGACGATGACATAATCAGACAGATAACCAACATGATTCAACGGCCCACCAACTATGAAATCCCTGAAGAAATGGGCATTTTGCTTGAAACTGACATGAACGAGGTGGGGATTCTTGATTTTCACCGTCTTGATTATATAGTTCAGAAAGGCATGCAAACAACCTATCCCCTGATAGACAGCATATCAACGAGAATCAAACGCAGGTCAGATCCCTCCCGGCTTGCCAGAAAAAGAGAATCCTTCAATGCTCAAAAACCTGCCCTTTTGTTTCAGAACGTGCAGCTCGAAGGCATTTCTGATCCTCTCCAGCAAAGGTTTATCATCAGTTCCATAAGGCACAACAAAAATATATTCACAGCTGAATCTTTTAAAAGAGAGTATTTCAAACTTATCGCTGATGAACAGATAAAATCAATGAGGCCCCTCGCCATATTTAATTATGAAACCGGCTATTTCGATGTACATCTTATTGTCGAACCAGAAAAAAGAGCGGAGGTAAATGTGGGTGGAAACATCTCTACAAAACCTATTAATCAAGGATTTGTGAGTTTTGATTACCGCTTCTTCGATAATCGTTCGTATACACTGAGCTCCAATCTCTATTTTGGTCGTTTCTACAGTTCATTCAAACTCGGGGCACGGGTAGATTTTCCAACAGAATTTCCGATTTACATAGGGTCTTATCTGACCTACAACCGGTGGGATTTTTTCTCATCGAGCAACGAACTGTTTTTTGAAGACGTCCGTCCCCCCTTTATCATTCAGAACGAAAGCAGCTTCCGGAATGAAATTGGGTTTCCGCTGGGGGTGCATGATAAATTTACCACCGGCATATCCTGGGCAGGCTCCAGAGATGAATACTACCAGACTGAGCGGGTCAACAAGGCTGACGACTCAGATAAAACTGATTATAATGCGATGGTAGTGCATACCGAATACGAACGAAACTCTCACAACAACAAGCAATATGCCTACGAGGGGGTGTATCAGAACGTTTCTCTAAGGTATATCACAGGGGTAGAAAAACATATCCCGGGAACTACGGCACCTGATGATCAGCGCAAATCACGCAACCCGAATTCCTACTTTTTGCTCAAAGCACTCACTGACAGATACATAGGCATTAACCGCAAAATAGATTTAGGCTACCGTCTCGAAGGTGTTTTGAGCAATAAAGATTTTTTTACCAACTATACCTCCACCCTTCTGGCTGCACCCGGTTTCTACCCTACCCCTCACAGTAAGGCCATGTATATTGAAAATTTTCACGCCAATAACTACCTCGCTGCAGGTCTGAAAGGCATTTATCATATCAACTCTTCCCTGCATTTCAGGCTCGAGGGATATGGTTTTGCACCTCTTTACCAACCGCTTAAGAGTGCCAACAATAAAGTTCTAAAAGGACCTGACATATTTTCAAAAGTATACTGGCAGGGAAAGGCCGGACTTGTATACGAAACAGGTCTCGGACCGGCAAGTCTGAACGTTAATTACTACGAAAAGGATAACACCCGATGGTATCTTACCCTGAATTTCGGATATGTATTATTTAACAAACGGGGATTCTAAAAGGGCCGCTCTAAATACAGGGATCATAAACAGAGGTTGAGGGATACTCAAAACTTATATTGTGCTCCAATAGCTAATGGCTTATTGCCTGATGTGGTTAGGCAATTCTAAGGGCAATTCAAAAGAAATCTCGACAACTCCACAAAACTCATCCTCCTGAATCCAGGGTTTCTGGATGATAATTTTTTTGACCCCGTTTTTCTCCGTAGTATAGATATTCTCCACCGGATCAAGGAGCATTTCTAACAATTTTGTGCGTGCCGGTTCAGGATGACATTCAATAAGGCTTTGACCTACGAGGGTTTCACCGCCATATTTCTGAAACTGGACAATTGCCCGTTTGTTCATATAAACAACAATCCCCTTCCTGTCGCAAACAGTAATCGAAGCATTAAGCTGGTCAGACCAGTTA
>CAYMXK010000015.1:5186-19406 GCA_964393915.1 uncultured Prolixibacteraceae bacterium | reverse complement strand
TTACCATTCATCATCAACACCCCCAGGCGCGGCTTTGGGCCCATCTCCACCAAACTTATCAACGGAGAATTTTTTTCACCCTGAAGGTGACAGGTACTGACCACCTCCTTTACAGGATTGTAAAATATCTTTGCCTCAAAAATACCGCCGTCCTGCCAGAAACTTTTTATAGTTGACAATGTGTCGGAAGAGTAATTGTAATCTGCCGGTACAAATCCTACCGAAGGCTGCCATAGCCTGGAGCGAAACTTTTCCTTTTTTATGTTTATATGCAGTCTGCTGTGTGACAGGGTGCTGTTTTTACCTCCGGTATAGGCCTGCAGGTCTCCGGGTTGGGAAAAGTTGTCCCCAAGCAGGCGGTCGGCCCAAAGGGAATTCGGTTTCCACTTTTCTGTATCGAGTGATTTGGACTCAAAATCATCGGCAAATGAAATTTCCCATGTTTTGAAAAAGTCAAATTCACGACTGTTGACATATTTGTAATACAACACCACCTGAGGATCTTTCTTCAATTCAAGGTAGCGCTGGTGTTTCACATATTCTTCAGATTTCTCCCACTTTTTGGCATCTTCAAGCCAGGCCTTCCGTTTGAGAAATTCCGGAGAAATGGTAATTGCCAGCAATTCGTTGTAGCGTTGCAATGCAAAAGACTCCTTTGTATCCAGGTAATTGATATACAGGGGTGATTTTTCAAACTTAAGGTAAAAACGAATGTCTGGATCTCCCCCTAAATTTTTAAATTTCACAAATTTCCCCCATGCCTCGCTCTTCTCCAATTTCTTTTTATCCTGCAGGTAAGCTACCTTCTTCCTGAATTCGGAGGCTTCTGTCTCCTTCAGTAATTCCTGGTAATGCTCCGGTATGTGACTCCCCGATATTTCTCGGTAATTTTTCAGCGTTTTACTATTCTCCAACCTGAAATAAGCTTTGATTTCCGGATCATGCTTCAGCTGTTTAAACTCTTTCCTGGCCTCTTTTTCTTTGGCAGGCATATTTTTAAGTTCAAGAAACCGGCGCAGTTTGGCAGATTCCGCGAATTTCCGGTGCCTGTCGAGGGCGGATGAATTAAGGAGAGACAGATAATCCCTGAAGGCTTTGTCTTTTTTGAGTCTTGTTAAATCGTTGATGTGGCGTTCTTCGACTGAACCGGCGTACTTATTAGCAATTATTTCCCTCTTCTCCTGCTGAAAATGGCCTCCTTCAACATAATCCTTCAGTTCATAATATTCCTGAAGTTTAGCCGAGTCCTTGATTTTCATAAAGCGGTTAAGCTCCTGGCTTCCTTCGACCTTAAAATAGTTGCGTATGGCCTTTGTCTTTTTCAGGGCTTCAAACTCAATCAGCTGGTTATGCTCCTGGCTTCCCTTAAAAACCTGACTTTCCAACTCTTTCTTTGCAATTTGCATTGCACCGGAGTTGACCCAGGTTTCAAGTTCCCGGTATTCTTCCAGCCGGGCTGAACCTTCAGCTTCCAGAAAAGCCATATAATTTTTCTCAAGTGCAGCACGCTGTGCTTCAATTTTTCCGGTGTCTTTCAGCTTACCGGTCAACTGCAGGGTAAATATTTTAAACGACATTTCGGTATCGAGTTAAGTTTAACTGTCAAAAATAACAAAACAAAATTACACAATGCTACAAAGATGGAATTGCTGGAAAAATAATTTTAAATTCGAACCCGGTTTATTAATGTTCATATTCAACTTATTCCCGGAAAATGAAAACTTTTTTGCCATCCATGATACTGATCCTAAGTTTAATTTCCGCTGGATCCCAGTGGAAATCTTCCCCGGCTGACAATACCGGGGTAACCCATATTATTCTGGCTAATCCAACTGCCCGGAATTTGGAAATTGTAAGTTTTCTGATTGAAAACAAGATTTTCAAGGTGAATACAAACAAGGTCAATTTTATAGGGGTCTATCATCGCGGACAATCCTATGATTTTGAACAAAGTCGCAGGTATCTTCTGGAAAACCAGCTTTCATGGATAACACTTCAGGAGGTGGAGGGGAATCTTTCAATTTCTGATATATTTACCACCAATGACTGCACACCGGTATTCAGGGAATTATTCGGCCGGTCCTCCGGTGTCATTTTCTTTGGTGGCCCCGATATTCAGCCCGAAGCCTATGGCGAAGAAAACCTATACGCTGATGTTACAGATCCTATGCGGCATCTATTCGAATTATCATTTGGATTTCACCTGATGGGCAGCAGCAGGAATCCTGAATTCAGGCCGTTTCTGGAAGAGCGGCCCGATTATCTGGTCACCGGGTTTTGTCTTGGACTTCAGACCATGAATGTAGCTGCTGGCGGATCACTTTGGCAGGACATTCCTGCTCAGATTTACAACAAATATACCCCTCAGGAAACCGTGGAGACCGACCGCAGCAACATCCACAGGAATTACTGGCAGTTGTTCAATGAGGATGAACAATTGATGACCATCAACCTCCACCCCATCCGCTTCACGGAACACCCGTTCTTTGGAAAGTCGGTTAAAGTCAGAAAGAGAGAACAGCCACGCATATACAGTAGCCACCACCAGTCACCCAAAGCACTGGGCAAAGGATTTGAAATCACCGCCTTATCGCCCGACCGTATGGTTATCGAAGGACTGGCCCACAACCGGTATCCCCATGTGTTTGCCGTTCAGTTTCACCCCGAGGTCCCGGCACTTTATACCGATATGGAAAGCTGGAAATTTGAACCCGGCGATGAGCCACGAACCATGCACCAGATTATTGGCAAAGACGGGGTCAGATTTCACAAGAGGTATTGGAGTTATATTTCCGGAATTGTGAACAGTTTCTAAGTTTTCAGCGGGATAGACACCTTGTTCAAATCGATATTGAAACTTTTGAGAAAATGGAGCAGTTGCTGGAAGATTATGCCCTCGGTAAATTAATCGAAGAAAACAATCTGGAAGAAAATCTTTCTTTGAATGAAGCTCAGGAGTATTACAATCAACTCAAAAATAAATGAGCCTGAAGTTTTTCGAGCGAATTCTTCACAGAAAAGACATTTACAAGTACTATCCATAAATTACAGGCTGAACTTCGCTGAGCCTGTCCCGGCTTATACGAAAATTGTATGGCGTTGAAGGAGATAACCTCCTAGCTTTCGGCAGTTGCCGGACCAGGCTGCTTTAAAACTAAATGCGCAAACCTATTCGCGCCACCCGGTCAGCCACAACAGAGGTAAAGAAAAAGCACTGTAAACAGAACCAATGATATACCTAACTTACTAAAAAAATCTCCGCCAGAATCCTTGCCCATGCAGCCCTATATTACCATAATTTCATCCATGAACCCATGGCTGGATTTCTTACCATACAACAACCAAATTTTCTTACTTTTGCAGCCTCAAATCAGAGCAAAACGATGAATTTTACAGAAGAATTAAAGCGCCGCCGCACATTTGGCATAGTATCACACCCTGATGCAGGGAAAACCACCCTTACAGAAAAACTGCTGCTCTTCGGGGGAGCTATCCGCGTGGCCGGTGCCGTTAAAAGCAATAAAATCAAGAAAGCGGCCACCTCCGACTTTATGGAAATCGAACGCCAGCGTGGGATATCGGTGGCTACTTCAGTCATGGGCTTTGAATACGACGGATACAAAATCAATATTCTCGACACCCCGGGCCACCAGGATTTCCAGGAGGATACCTTCAGGACCCTCACAGCTGTTGACAGTGTTATTATTGTTATTGACGCCGCCAAAGGGGTTGAACCGCAGACAGAGAAACTGATGAACGTCTGCCGGATGCGTCATACGCCGGTAATTATTTTCATCAATAAAATGGACCGCCCTGCTCATGATACTTTCACCCTGCTGGATGAAGTGGAAAAACAACTGAATATAAAAGTCAGGCCCCTGAGCTGGCCCATCGGAAACGGAGAAAGTTTCAAAGGGGTCTACAACCTTTTTGATCAAACCCTGCAGCTTTTTGATCCTGATATCCAGGGAATAATGCCGGGCATCAAGTTTGACAACATGGAAGATCCGGAACTCGACATCCTGCTGGGCCGCCATGCCGCAACCCTGCGTGAGGAAAGAGAACTGGTGGAGGGCGTATATCCGGAATTTGATCAGGAGGAGTACCTGGCCGGCCACCTGGCTCCGGTCTTTTTTGGAAGCGCCCTTTATAACTTTGGCGTTCAGGAATTGCTCAACACGTTTGTCAGGATTGCCCCCTATCCCCGGCCCAGCCAGACCGAAGAGCGCGAGGTGAAACCGGAAGAAGAGTCCTTCAGCGGTTTTGTTTTTAAAATCCATGCCAACATCGATCCCAACCACCGGAGCCGCATTGCTTTTGTTAAAGTCTGCTCGGGACATTTCAAAAGAAACAACATCTATACCCATGTCAGGCAGAACAAAACTCTGCGGATCAGCAGTCCAACTGCCTTTATGGCCTCCCAGAAAGAGACCATAGATGAAGCATTCCCCGGCGACATCATCGGTGTACCTGATACCGGCAACTTTGTTATCGGAGATACCCTGACTGAAGGGGAAATGATCCATTTCAAGGGATTACCCAGCTTTTCACCCGAATTGTTCCGCTATGTTGAGAATGCCGATCCCATGAAATCCAAGCAGTTGGCCAAAGGTGTCGACCAACTGATGGACGAAGGCGTTGCACAGTTGTTCACCAGCCAGTTCAACGGAAGAAAGATTATCGGAACGGTCGGCCAGTTGCAGTTTGAAGTGATCCAGTACCGTCTGGAACACGAATATGGGGCAAAATGCCGGTTTGAACCCCTCTCCATGTACAAGGCCTGCTGGATTGAATGTCCGGACCCCAAAATTCTTCTGGAGTTTAAAAAACGGAAGTACCAGAAAATGGCCCTCGACAAGCGTGGCCGCGATGTATTTATGGCCGACTCGGCTTTTATTCTTCAGATGGCACAAGACGAATTCAAGGAGATCAAATTTCACTTCACATCGGAATTCGGAAGTAAATAATTATTAATTATATTATTCACCAGCTGAACCCCAGTCAGCAGGTGAAACAATGAAAAGCGTTGCGTAGATTATTCACCAGCTGAACTTCAGTCAGCAGGTGAAAGAATAAAAAGCGTTCCGCAAAGTATTCACCAGCTGAACTCCAGTCAGCAGGTGAACTTCAGTCAGCAGGTGAAACAAACCGGATTGAATAATCGTTCATAACATAGCGAAACGATGTTCAGTGGAGCTAATTCCACCCCGATGCATCGGGACAAGTAATTGCAATTTATAATCAGAATAATAACTCACCTGAAAATGAACTGTGTATGACAATATTTATGAAACAACTAAATAGCGTTAAAAACTAACAATTACAATAAGATGATATTCAAAGGAAGACGACAGAGCAGCAATGTTGAAGATCTGCGCAGCGGAGGCAGGGGGCGTTCCATAGGATTCAAGGGAGGAACTATCGGAGCACTGGCCATAGCCCTGGTGATTTATCTGCTTGGGGGGAACCCGCTTGAAGTAATCAACCTTATGAACGCAGGAGATCAGCAGATTGGCACAGAAGCCCCACTTTCTGCTGAGGAAATGGAGATGGGTGAATTCGTATCGGTAGTTCTTGCCGATACGGAGGAGGTCTGGGACAAATTATTCAGCGGGATGGGATATCAGTACAGGGAGCCCAAACTGGTACTGTTCCGTACGGCAGTTCAATCGGCATGCGGTTATGCCCAGTCAGCCACAGGCCCGTTTTACTGCCCGGGAGATGAAAAAGTCTATCTCGACCTCGATTATCTGGAAACCCTTCAGATACGGCTGGGGGCTGAAGGGGACTTTGCCGTGGCCTACATCATTGCCCATGAAGTTGGTCATCATGTGCAAAAGTTATTGGGGACCATGCAGATCCTGGATGAGGCCCGTGCCCGAAGGGTTAATGAAAAAACAATGAATGAGCTGACCATCAGGTTGGAACTTCAGGCCGACTTCCTTGCCGGGGTATGGGTCCACCATGCCCAAAAAATGTTCAACATTCTTGAGGAAGGAGATATGGAGGAAGCCCTCAATGCTGCTACCGCTGTAGGTGACGACCGTATCCAGATGAAACAGCAGGGTTACGTAGTACCAGACAGTTTTACGCACGGCACATCCGCCCAACGTAAAAGCTGGCTGAAAAAAGGTATACAGACCGGTGATTACAACCAGGGCAATACCTTCGATCGATCTGTTATACTTTAATTCCTCCAGTGAAAGAATATAGTATTACCTTGCAAATGGGCACCAGAGGTCGCATCCACCATGACATTCAGATAAAAAAAAGGATAATCTTCCTGGTTTAATGTTTTTGAGACAAAATTTGCCTTTTTTATCTTCTATTCAATACCTTTATATTACAATTTAATTGTATCAATATGACAACAATGCAGGCTTTTTATGAAAGTGGATTATTTACTTACCTGGTTCTTCCCCTGTTGATATTCATGGCGAGGATTATGGATGTAACCATAGGTACATTAAGGATCGTCATGGTAGCAAAAGGACAGAAATTATGGGCCCCGCTGATGGGATTTTTTGAAGTGCTTATCTGGATCATAACAATGAGCAAAGTAGTTCAGAACCTGGATAACTGGATGAATTATATTGGCTACGCAGGAGGTTTTGCTACAGGCAACTGGGTAGGCCTGATACTTGAGGAAAAACTGGCTATGGGCGTAGTGAAAATTCAGATAATAACCAGAAAAGAAGCATCATTGTTGATTTCGGCGCTGAAGGAGGCAGGATATGGCATTACCCATCATGATGCACACGGTGCCAGCTCTGTGGTGAGTATTATTCACTCTATCGTAAAGCGCACTGATTTAGGCAAAGTGGAAGAGATCATAAGAACATACAACCCCAAAGCGTTCTACTCCATCGAAGAAATCAAATTCGTTAGCCAGGGCGTATTCCCTATCCACTCGGGAAACCGCTGGCGAAAAGGGAAATAAAAAATTAGGTGCGGAGACCGGAGCAAGGAAAACGGAACACGGAGACCGGAGACCGGAGACCGGAACACGGAGACCGGACCTGGCTATGAAAAAAGGTGTAGGGGCGATCCCTTGTGGTCGCCCTAAACGGAACACGGAGAACGGAACACGGAGAGTGAAAAATGAAAAGTGAAAAGCAAAAAATGAAAAATGGAGTACGGGGTACAGGGTACCAGGCACAAAGCCATAGCCGCAGTTTAGGCCTGTTAATACTATTGTTTTTGGCAATTTCAATATCTGCCAACAGCCAGGACCTTGATTGGTTCTACCACAAATCAACAAGTACCAACCAGACTGCCATGTGGATACTGGGATCCTGGGCTGCCGGCAATATAATCATTGGCGGAGCCGGAATGGGCAAAACGGCCGGTTCCACCCATTATTTCCACCAGATGAACCTGATGTGGAACACTGTGAACATTGGGATAGCAGCTTTTGGATTATTATCCAGGTCACCTGAATTAAGCAGCCAAATATCGGAGGTGATTGCCAGCCACCGGAAAATTGAAAACCTCTACCTGATCAATTCAGGCCTTGATATTTTGTATATAGCCGGCGGAGCCTACATGATACACAGATCAGGGTCATCTGAAAAAAGAGCAGATCTATTGAAGGGTTATGGCCAGTCAGTCATTCTGCAGGGTGGTTTCCTGCTGGCATTTGACACGGTATTTTGGCTGATTCAAAGAAATCTGCGGTTGAACTGGACTGATCAGTTACAGTTGTCCATGGCAAGTGATTTTCCTGGCATCCGGATGGCCATTATTTTCTGATGCAGTGATTTTTAATTTTCTGCTACCCCTATCAGATCATAATCCTCAGCACCTGTTATTTTCACCCTTACAAATTCACCGGGTTTGTGATCTCCTGATGATGTAAAAATTACCTCTCCGTCAACCTCCGGCGAATCAAACCGGGTGCGTCCCACATAGTTGCCATCCTCTTTCCTGTCAACAATTACCATGAATTTCAGTCCGATCTTATCTTCATTGAGTTCGAGCGATATCTGCTGCTGAACTTCCATGATCGCGTCAGCCCGGGCTTGTTTAACTTCTTCAGGGACATCATCCTCAAACTTCAGATGGGCATAGGTTCCCTCCTCGTGGGAATAGGGAAAAACACCCAAACGGTCGAAGCGGGTTTCTTCAACAAATCGCTTCAGTACCTGAAAATCTTCTTCAGTTTCTCCGGGATAGCCCACCAGCATAGTGGTGCGCAAAGCGACTCCCGGTATCTCCTCTTTCACCCTTTGGATCAAAGCTTCGGTTTCCTCTCTGGTCACATGGCGCATCATCCTTTTCAGAACGGGATCGGCGATATGCTGCAAAGGCATATCGAGGTAACGGCAAACCTTTGGATTCTCGCGCATCACCGGAAGAATATCCATAGGAAAACGCGATGGGTATAAATAGTGCAGTCTGATCCATTCAATACCCTCCACCTCCGAAACTGCATTAACCAGATCTGCAAGGCGGTTCTTACCGTATATATCGATCCCGTAATAGGAAAGGTCCTGCGCGATAATCAGCAACTCCTTCACCCCTTTTTTCGCCAGGTAACGGGTTTCCTTCACCAGGTCTTCCATGGTCCGGGACTTGTGGCGTCCGGTCATCAAAGGAATGGCGCAAAAGCCACAACTGCGGTTGCACCCTTCAGAAATTTTCAGGTAAGCAAAATGCGAAGGGGTAGTGATCTTTCGCTCATAGATGTATTCAGGATGATAGGCGACTTTCAGTTCATCGGCCATAGCCTTGAGATCGAACTTGCCGAAATAACGGTCCACTTCGGGAATTTCTGTTTCCAGGTCTTTCTGATAGCGCTCCGACAGACAGCCCATCACGTACAATTTACCAATCTCGCCGCGGGTTTTGGCATTGGCATAATCGAGGATCATATCAATCGATTCCTGCTTGGCATCGTGGATAAATCCGCAGGTATTGATGACCACAGCATCAAATCCACCACCATCGGCATCGTGCATCACCTCCCACTTTCCACGCTGCAACTGGCTGAGCAGTACTTCTGAGTCAACCAGGTTTTTGGAGCACCCCATGGTAATTACGTTTACGCGCTTTTTTGTCATGTTATTATTGATTGAGTGGGCAAATGTAATAATAGCTGAGTGGTTTTCTCATAAAACTGTGATCTGTTTTTGGAATTTAGGTAATCCCATTCAAATTTTTACTCAAGTCGCAATCTTCGCCATTAACAGACAATAACCCCTCATTCACCGATAAAAATTTCCTCCCACAACCAAAATTCGTACTTTTCGGAAAGTTTTAAATTTTCCGCCATGAGAAACATTATTCTTTTTTCGTCTATTTTTTACCTGATCGGATTAAAAATCGGCAGTACCATCGAAGGTGTCAAAAACGCACTTATTCCATCCAAATCAATCATTACTTCCCCTTTAAAAAAATCTGAAAAGCCTGAAAAATCATATTACTTTAAGGCTGAAGAAGATGAAAGAAAATCCGGCAAGGAAGAAACCGAACCCGTAAAAGAGGATGGATCAGCAAAACAACCTGCACCCGGCGATTCTGCTGCACAGGAGCAAATTTAACAGTCAGATAACAGTTCGAAATCAGGAAAACAGAAGCTTTGGTTTCTGTTTTTTTGTTTTGTAAATTGCAGCAAAAATCAATCCTTATGTGTTCTCAAAATAGCCCGAACGACATCATAATAAAAAGCTGGGAGCATCTGGCCGAAGAGGTGTACCATGATTCATGGAAACCTGAAATGAGCCGTTACCGCAGCGACTATGCCTTCAGGGGATTATCTGATGCACGTTATATGCTGAAAAACAGCTTTCTCAGGAACAGCGGCATTCATCCTGAATTTGAATACCATCTGCTGCGCAATTTCAGAAAATATGCCCGCACAACGGAGCCCAACCAAACCAGTACTCAATGGAGATCACTGGTACTTGCGCAGCACCATGGACTGGCTACCAGACTCCTCGACTGGACATACTCGCCATTTGTAGCCATGCACTTCGCAACAGCCAATACTGATAAATTTGATATCGACGGGGTAATCTGGCAGGTTGATTTTGTTGAAATTAACCGCCTTTCTCCAGAACCTTTGCAAACCATTCTTAAATGCGAGAAGTGCAATGTTTTTACTGTTGAGATGCTTGAAGAGAGTTTTTCTTCATTGTCAAGGTTTGATGAAATTATTGGCCCCGGACATGCAATTTTTTTTGAACCTCCCTCATTGGATGACAGGATTGTAAATCAATATGGGCTGTTCTCGCTAATGACTTCTCCTATTGACATTTTCGACCAATGGCTGTTAAATCATCCCGCTCTTTTCAGGCGTTTGATCATCCCCAAAGAGTTGAAATGGGAAATACGTGACAAACTCGACCAGGCGAATATCACGGAACGGGTACTTTTTCCCGGTTTGGATGGACTCGCACATTGGCTGAAGCGGCATTATCAGCCGAGAGAATAGACCTGTAATTAAGCTGCAAAAGCAGATTCACCGTATGTACAGAAAACTTCCCAAATCTCCATTGCTATCTATTGTTTGCTTCATAACTGTTTAAACTATTAACTTCCAGCAATTAACAAATAAGTAACATAAGAACCGAACTAAGTACATATCTGCGAAAAACTGCTTTCCTTTGTAGAAATAATAAAGACAACCTATCGATGTTGTCACTGAAAGAAAAGTGAGTCAAATGTTAAAATTAATATCATGAGCATTAAAAAACAATTTCTGAAATCGAAACCTGTATGTAAAGTGGGTTTTAAATTATCCAAAGAAGTAGCCGCCGGTGCTGCAAAAGCAACTGTTGTAGGTGACTTTAACAATTGGAATGAAACCTCCGGCGAAATGTCTTCGCTGAAAGATGGATCATTTTCACTGTCGCTGGATCTCGAAACAGGACGTAACTACCAGTTCCGTTATCTGCTTGATGGCACAACCTGGGTGAACGATGAAGCTGCAGATGCCTACGAAGCAAGCGGTTTTGGTGACGCACAGAATGCGGTTATTGTACTGTAAGAATTATCGCAATTCAATATTGAAGCCATCCACATAAATTGCGGATGGCTTTTTTTGCAGGTTATTTTATTGGACTGTAAAACGATAACTTCCCGCAAGGGCAATCAGATTACCATCCTGATCGACAGATATCCCGGGAATTCCTCCGGAAATCACGTTCTTGCCACTTTCGGTCACGATGGCGCCTGCCTTTAATTCAGGCATAATCACCAATGCGCTTGAATTGGCAGGAACTGTGAGGTCCATGCTGAAAGTAGTGCCTTCAACTTTCCAGTCGACCAATAACTTCCCATAGTTGGTTTCATATTCTGCTTTTACCCATTTAAGATCGGCAACAGGCTCCGGCTTGATAATTACCCGCCTGAAGCCAGGCTGATCGTCACAGATATTCACTCCGGCCAGGGTATTCCACATCCATTCACCCACGCATCCCAGGGCAAAATGGTTGCGGGAGTTCATCCCTTCCGGTCTTTCCGTATCGGAATTCCAAAGCTCCCATATTGACGTGGCACCTTTCTCGACCATATAACCCCACGACGGGTAGGTCGTTTGATTGATCATTCGGTAGGCAAGGTCATGGTAGCCGTGCTTTGACAACATGGGGAGAATGTATCCGGTTCCCAGAAACCCGGTGGTTGGATGAACATCTTTTGCCTTCACATTCTCAATAAGATTTTTTACAACCTGATCCCGCAGTTCGGGAGAAGTAAGGTTAAAAGCCAAAGGCAGCAGACTGGCAGTCTGGGTAGCACCCGGATAATTCAATGACTCCTTGTCCCAGTATTTTTCATTGTAGGCGGCGGCAATCTTTTCTGAAAGTCCGGCATAGTAAGCCTTATCTGCCTCATTTCCGGTTATACCTGCCATTTTTGAAAGCAAACCGGCAGTGTAGGCAAAATAGGCTGTACCTATTGGCCCCGAAGGGGTGGGTTCAACAGCAATCCAGTCGCCGTAACCGTTCCAGTCCCCTTTTCCTTCCCGCCAGACATAGATCAGGTTTTCACTTTTCGAATGCATGTATTCCACCCATTTTTTCATGCTTTCATAGTTCTCCTCAATAATGCGCGTATTGCCGTAATAGCGGTAGGTCATCCAGGGAACAATAACACAGGCATCGCCCCAACCGGGTTTCGACGGACCGCTGACAACCACTGCAGGACTTACATCATGCACCCATCCGGCCTCATCCTGTCCGTCAAAAATATCGAACATCCATTTCGTCCAGTACCGGTCAAGGTGCATGTTAAAGTTGGCCGTAGGAGCAAATATCTGTGCATCTCCCATCCAGCCTAACCTTTCATCACGCTGGGGGCAATCTGTCGGAACAGTAAAGAAATTTCCCCTCTGGCCCCAGGTTATATTCCTGTTAATTCTGTTAATCAATTCATTGGATGTTTCAAGTTTACCTATAAATGGTTGGTCTGTATAGATCACCTTCCCGATTAAATCGGTCTGCGCGGGCTTTTCTTTTAATCCGGAGATTTGAACATACTGAAAACCATGGTAGGTAAATTTGGGCTCCCAAACTAAAGGCTCTCCGTTGCTGATAATCCGGTCGGTAACTTCTGCACTGCGAAGGTTCTCCTGGGCAACCGTTCCATCATCATGAAGCAATTCTGCCAGTCTGATCGTAATCGTATCTCCCTTTGGAGCAGTAAGGAAAACCTGAGCCCAGCCTACCATATTCTGCCCCAGATCATATACATATTCCCCCGGAACAGGCTCCGTAAGACTTACAGGGGTGAGCTGCATCTGTTCACGCAAAGCCGGAAATCTGGGCCCGACGAGCATTCCTTCGTAACCGGCAGGCTCTGCAGCAGCCCACGAACTATCATCGTAGCCATGATTGTTCCAGCCTGCAATTTCCAGATTGGCATCGTAGGTTTCACCATGGTATATATGATCGGCAACGATGGGTGAATTGTGCCATTTCCAGGAGGTATCCGTGGTGAATACCTCCTTGCTGCCATCAGAAAAATCGACTTGTAACTGTGCAAGAAGCTTTAAAGGACCTTCAGAATAACGGGTTCCCCCTTGCCAGCCGAGACCCCCCGACCACCACATGCTTCCCAGTATGGCGCCGAGCGCATTGCCACCGTCAACCAGCAGCAGGGAAACATCGTAGACCTGGTATTCAAGCCGTTTGGGGAAATCGGTCCACCCCGGCGTGAGTAAATCGATACCTACCCGGTTGCCGTTTATGTAGAAAACATAATTGCCCAGACCAGTTACGTACAATCTTGCCTTTTGAATGGTTTTATCGGGCAAATTGATCTCTTTTCTCATATAAACAGACCGGGAGGGTTCATCTATTGACCGGGCTACCCAGGAGGCCTGCCAATCGGTGGCAGAAAGAAGACCCATTTCCCAAAGAGATGGCTCACTCCAACCGGAAACCTTGCCATCCTGATCCCACACCCGGGCTTTCCAATAGTAGGTCATTCCCGATTGTAACGGTTTTCCGGCATAGGCAACGTGAACCGACTGATCCGATTCAATTTTTCCCGTATCCCAGAGATCGCCAATGTCCTTTCTGATATTGTCAGAAGATGATGCCACCAGAATCTGGCTGGCAGTTTGCTTTGCCCCCCTCCGGCTATCGGCAATTTTCCACTGAAGCAAAGGTTTTTCCCGGTCAATTCCCAATGGGTTGACCTGTGATTCACACTCCAGGGAAACAACCTGCGCCGGTGATTCAGTCAGGCTGCACGATGGCAGGAGAGATACTGCTGCCCATGCAATCATAATTGCGCAAATAACTCTTTTATTCATCTCGATATAAATGTTAGTTCCTAAAGGTATTTATCTCATTACCAGTGTATGTTTTTCGGCATCCGATAGAATGCTTACGCATTTCAATGTAACTCGCATGTCCTGAAGCTATCGGGATTGTTGATTTCAGTTTGTGTTAAAATATGTCATGCTTGTTCCAAAGTTTGATAATGCGGATTTGTTATGGCAGAATTGGATTCAGAATTTCAATTATGTGGTCCTATCAGATTTTAAATGAAAACCTAAAGATAAATAAATCATTTCAATGAGGTTCATGCACCCTGCATCTTCAGGTCATTTTTAGAAAAAAAACATGCGCCGGACAAAAAATAAAACAGGAACAATCAGTCCCTGATAATATGAATCAGGAAACGGATACAGTTTTCCCATAAGATTCTTTACATTTGCCTGTTATCTTTTGAATAGACTTTATGGCCATACATGATCTTACACACCTT
>CAYMXK010000015.1:0-5086 GCA_964393915.1 uncultured Prolixibacteraceae bacterium | reverse complement strand
TTTGCCTGTTATCTTTTGAATAGACTTTATGGCCATACATGATCTTACACACCTTATGCATTCGCGGATGCCGGTTTATCCCGGGAAGAGGCAGCCAATTATTGAAAATTCAGCCACCCTCGACAAAGACGGGTACCGTGAAATGCACCTGCAGATAGACGGACACACCGGCACACATATGGATGCACCCGCTCATATGCTGCTAAATGGCAGGACTTTAGATAATTATCCCGCCGAAAAATTTACCGGAAGAGCCGTCATTGTTCCTGTGCCAGATGGAAAATCATTGATTGAGATTGCTGACCTTAAACCTTATGAAACAGAAATCAGAAAAGCCGTGTTTGTCCTTTTCCGGACGGGATGGGGCAATTACTGGGGAACCGATCAGTATCTGAAGGATTTCCCTGTGCTCTCAGAAGTCGCGGCCAACTGGCTGACCACCTTCCAACTGAAAGGAATTGGCATTGATTCCATTTCGGTCGACACAATCGATTCGGTTACATGGCCAGTTCACCATGTATTCTTCAACAATGACCTGATAATCATAGAAAACCTGAAATTCCCCAATGATCTGAAAGAGGGATCCGGAACATTGCATTGCTATCCGTTGCTGTTTGAAAATGCAGATGGATCACCGGTCAGGGCTTTATTTTTTGACTGAAAGAGAATCTAACCTATTTTATTTCTATCCATTCTAGCCCACAATTCCATGGTTCGCAAACGGTCTTTGTAGAGGTTGTGGTTGTTTGTTTTTACCACATCGAGAGCGGCATCGGAGTTATCTTCCCATCTGCGGCAGAGGTAGAGGGGTTCATATATCCGTCCTATCTGGTACTCACGGGAGATTCTCAGGCCAACAGCATAGTCTTCGCCGTAGCTGGTGTTAGGAATCCTGATTTCTCGAAGCACGGGAGTAAAAAATGCACGTGGAGCTCCCAATCCATTTATTCTCAACGCATTATTCCGACCATTTTCAGGAGTCCATTCCTGATGGTCAATCAATCCGGGGGGTATCTCTTCGAGCTTAAAATTCACCATCTGATAAGATCCAACCACCATGGCACACGATTCTGAATAAAATGTATCAACCACTTTCTGCAGCACACTGTCATTGATATAGAGATCGTCGCTGTCGAGCTGAACGGCAAACCTTCCGCAGCGGCTGTCCATAACCGCTGTTGTCCAGCATCCGCCAATACCCAGATCGTGCCTGCCGGGAATAATATGAACCAGGCGGTTGTCATCACCTGCGAGCCAGTTAATGATCTCCGTGGTACCATCAGTCGAATGGTTATCTACCACAATCAGGTTAAACCCGAATGAAGCCTTCTGGGAAAAAACCGAACGGATAGCATCTTCCAATGTTTTTGCCCTGTTGCGAACCGGAATTATCACCGATACCTCTACAGGAAACTCACCTGCGGAGAGGTCAATCGTTTTAAATTCAGGTTTTAACCACGCTCCGATATCTTTCAGATGGCGAGTGCAAACCTTTTCCATTTCGATTTGAACACTTCGGTTTCGGGGGTCCACATAATCGAACTGCTTTTCTCCCGACTTCCGGGTATCTGCCTCCACTTCAGTGTATAAAAACTCCGGTACTCTTACAATCCTGAAGTTTTGCGATATTTTCAGCCGGATATCATACATACCTGCATAGGAAAACTCCTCATCCGCCTTTTGCAAAGCATTCCTCAGCGCATCAGTCCGGAATAGCAAAACGGAGCCAAAGTTGAAATCATCGCGCAGGCTTCCGTCCTGGTAGTCGATGACCGGATTAGGCTGAAGCTGCCCCTCCTTCATGACATGGAAATCGGAATAAACGATGCCGGCCCTGGTATCAGAGGCTGCCTGCACCATTCTCTCAATCGCCCATGGTCCGGGATTCAGTGCCATCGGTTTGGAATACATCAGGGTATATTCAGTTGTTGCAAATTTTTCAATTTTCTTAAGGGCTGAGGTTGAATGCATCCTGTCGATATCGATGATCTCAACACCTTCGGAAAAATCCTCCCGGCGGTTATTGACGGTGTTCAGAACATAAATATTGAGCACCAAAGGGGAGGCTTTTAATCCCGCAATGGTTTGGTTGACATCATGAAAATCGCCGCCTGCGATAAAACAGTTTACCTTTTTTGTCATAAGTACTATGTGTTATTATTTCTGTTGAAATGAGCAATCCCGATTAATTAGTACAAACCTAATGAAAAATCCGCCAGCTGGCAGAGCGTTTGGCGGAGCGTATGGATGAATGAACGAAACATGGGAAAACGAAGTTCAGCGGTGCCAATTCCAACACTAATCAAAGAACAGGTTCAAAGTTAGAAAACCTTTGACAAACCTTTGAATCTTCCATTTAAATTCGCAGCTAAACCATTGCTTTTGTATCTTTGTTGCTTCTGAGTTAAGATATAATTCTGAAAATCTACAAGCCATAAAACCATGCAGCATCTTCAAAACAGGAAAATGGAAATAATTGCCGACAGCGGATCAACAAAAACTACCTGGAGCGTTAAAGACCTTTCGACAGGTGAAATATCAATATCTCAAACTTCAGGCATAAATCCGTTTTACCAGGATAAGCAGGCCATCTTCAGGATGCTGAAAAATGAGTTTGAAATGGATATTGGCCTTGTTAATGGAATTCACTTTTATGGAGCCGGATGCGCAAATCCGGAGGTGAACAATGTTGTGAGGACAGCCCTGAACCTCTTTTTCGGATGTAAAAAAACTGAAGTGGAGAGTGACCTGCTGGCTGCAGCCAGGGCACTATGCCAAAATGATCCAGGCATTGCATGCATCCTGGGTACAGGGTCAAATTCATGTTTTTACAATGGCTTCAGGATAGAAAAACAGGTGTCCCCCCTGGGATTTATCCTGGGGGATGAAGGCAGCGGCGCGGTTATTGGAAAAAGATTACTGGCCGATATCCTCAAGCACCAATTGCCGAAGCATATTATCCGTTCTTTTTTCGACTATTACAAAACAACCCAGGCTGAAATAATGGACAATATTTACCGCCAGCCCTTTCCCAACAGATATGCCGCCCGGTTCACAAGGTTTATCAGTGAAAACCCGGATGAGCCCTTTTTAAAAGAGTTGGTTACACAGGAGTTTGGGCTTTTCTTTCGCCGCAATGTGCTCCAATACCCGCAGGCTGCTGAGTTTCCGGTTCATTTTACCGGCAGTATCGCATGGCATTTTCAGGATGCGTTGAATGAAGTTGCCAAATCCCATCACCTCCGTCTGGGAAAGATTATCCAAACCCCAATGGATGGTCTCTTAAACTACCACCAGTTCACCCAATAGGTGTATCATCAATCATCAATCATCAATCATCAATCATCATTAATAAATTAAAAATTCCATGGTTGAAGACAACAGCAGGACATTGAGCGTAACCGAAACACCATCAAAGTTTAAAAATCTCGACAAGATGGAAGTTGCCGAATTGATTGCCAGTATAAACAAGGAAGATGCAAAAGTCCACAAAGCTGTAAAAAAGAGTTTGCCGCAGATTGAGCAACTGGTTATCAAAATAATAGAGCGGATGAAGCAGGGCGGCCGTGTTTTTTACCTTGGAGCAGGCACAAGCGGGCGACTGGGTGTTCTGGATGCGTCGGAGCTCCCGCCAACCTTCGGGGTTCCCGAAAACATGGTTATCGGCCTTATTGCCGGAGGCGATATTGCCTTGCGCAGGGCAGTTGAAAATGCGGAGGACGATCCGGAAAAGGCATGGGAAGAGTTGCAGCAGTTTAATATTCAGCCTCTGGATACGGTAATTGGCATAGCTGCCTCAGGGACCACGCCCTACGTCATAGGTGGGGTTAAACGGGCCCGGGATGCAGGGCTGCTGACAGGCTGCATCACCTGTAACCCGGGAACGAAGATTGCAGAAACAGCTGAATTCCCCATCGAGGCCATCGTGGGGCCTGAGATAGTGACCGGAAGCACAAGACTAAAGGCCGGCACAGCCCAGAAACTGATACTCAATATGATTACCACCACCATCATGATCAAACTGGGAAGGGTAAAAGGAAATAAAATGGTAAATATGATGCTGACCAACACGAAGCTGGTTGCCCGTGGAACACATATGCTGATGGAAGAACTCGGCCTTGAGGAGGAAGCTGCCCGCAAATTACTCCTCGAGTTTGGTTCTGTGAAAAAGGCCATGGACGGATACCGGAAGTTTTGACAGGGTATTTTCCAGAGATAGTTTGCGCTTCGGCTACAACTCATTTCTCATTTTAACCAACAGGCTTTCAATAGCCCTGAAAACTTCCTGTTGCGAACCTGAAAAGTTGTTGGCAATGATGGTAAAAGCAATCTCCCGCCCCGATCGGGCTGAAAGGTAACCGGCATAGGCGCGCACACGCGTCATTGATCCGCTTTTGCAGCGCAGGCTTAATCCGGGAAAATCACGGGTACTGAACCCTTTCAATGTACCGGCTCCTGCCACAGGCAGAGCAGATTTGAATATTTCACTGTTTTCCCCATAGTGCATAAACCTCAGGAAATCATTCATCTGACTGGCAGAAATGGCCGAAAAACGCGACAATCCACTTCCATCATCCAAAAAGAAGGAACCGCCAATCACATTCTCCTTTAAATAGTCCTTCATGATTTGCATTCCGTCGCCATGATGTCCATGCCCGTTTTGCCTGAAGGCCAGTTGCATAACCATTGACTCTGCAATCAGATTAACGCTTTCAGTATTCAGAACAGAGCATATCTCTGCCAAAGGCGGAGATACAACCTTCCGTAATGGCTCTGCCTTAATGCTTTCAAATGAGAGGACAACATCCCCCGTGACCTCAATACCCGATTTGACAAGATGTTCCTTCAGCAAATTTCCAAAAACCCGGGGTGGATCGGGCATGGCGGCTTTTACTTCAAAATTCCGGCGATTAACAGGAATGGTGCCGCGTATGATCCGGGTTTTATCCCAGGGACTGCCAAATACGTAAGCAAGATCGCGGTTTATATCAGATGAAAGAACTTCATTGATCCATTCCACACCCCGTATTTCCGGATAAGCAGATACGATTTCAGTACGTGCTCCGGATTTTAAGGTAGAGTTAAA